>PLAD01000279.1 GCA_003134215.1 Armatimonadota bacterium | reverse complement strand
CTCCGATCCTGATGCTGACCGCCAGGGACAATGTTAAAGATAAAGTACGCGGGCTGGAAATCGGTGCAGACGACTACCTCGCTAAGCCGTTCAATTTTGGAGAGCTGCTAGCCCGGGTTCATGCACTGATTCGGCGAGATCGGATGCACAAAACAAAAGTTATCTCTATCGGGGACCTGACTATCGATCCTTCAGCTCGCAGGGTCGAGCGCGCCGGCAAAGAAGTTAGCCTGACTGAAAGAGAGTTCACGCTGCTGGAGGCACTGGCCTCTCATGAGGGTCAGGTTCTCACTCGTGAAGCGATTCAAGAACGAGTATGGCTCGACGAGGACAGCTACTCAAATACGGTCGACGTTTATATCGGCACATTACGGAAGAAGATTGATGCAGGTTTCGACGAAAAGCTGATTAGAACGGTTCATGGCGTAGGTTACACCCTTCGCAGAGCGGGCGAGTGAAAGTATTTGGCACTGTCAGGTTCCGCCTGGCTCTGTGGAACGTGGCCGTTATCGCGGTCGTACTAGCGATATTCGGTTACTCTTTGCGTTTCAAGATACAGTCGGATCTACTTGCGGGCGTAGATGGAGCCCTCATTAACAGCGCGGCCCGATCACAGCAGTCAGTCGATGTCAGCGGAAACCTTCCTCCCTACCTTTTGAGGCGAGGCATGCCNNGCCGCAGGGCCTGAACAATGCAACAGCCCTGCCGAACGGTGCTATCACGGTCGCTTCCGGTCGTCCCGCAGTCAGCACCGGATCTGGCCCCCCAGTGCCATTCGGCGTTGCAATAATGGATACCAATCACAACCCGATTGATGCGAATCATCTCGCTTGGGATGAACAGTCCATCAGTCGATCACTGCAAGGCGACCATGTTTTCTCCACGATTCGGTATGCTGGAGAGTCAGTTCGAATTCTTTCGGTTCCTATCTACCATAGATCTCGCATTCAATATGTAATACAGTTTGCCCGATCGCTTTCCCCGGTTTATCTCGAAGTGCAGCGCGTCACTCGAGGTTTGCTCACACTGATTCCCTTGGCCCTCTTAATTGTTGGGATTGGAGCATTGCTTCTCACTGAACGAGCGCTTCGACCTGTTCGCGACATTGTTCATGCAACCGAAGGAATCGAAGCCAGCGATTTGACGGGGCGGCTCAGCGAACGCGGATCGGACGAGTTCTCTGATCTCGCGTCAACCATCAACAATATGCTGGGACGTTTAGACACGGCATTTCGGCTCTTGCAGGAGGCGAGTGATCAGCAAAGACGTTTTACAGCCGATGCTTCCCATGAATTACGAACTCCATTGACGATCATCAAGGCGAATACAAGCCTTGCGCTTAGCTGTGAACGCACGCCGGACGAGTACAAACGAACTATAGATGCGGTCGATCGAGCGGCCGACCGAATGGGCAAGATCGTCCAAGACTTGCTTTATATTGCCAGATCCGACGCCGGCCAGATATTCGTTTCGCCGGAACCTGTCAATGCGCGGTCAGTGATACTCCAGGCGATTGAGGCGATTTCCGACTTTAAAGGACACAGCGTCAGTCAGCGTGTAGCGCCGAATTTGTGGGTCGCCGGCGACGAAGATTCGTTAGTGCGCCTCTTCACGAATTTACTGCAAAATGCCAACAAGTACACTCCGGCCGCTGGAAGCATTATCGTCACCGCCAGCCGAAAGAATGGCATGATCACGATTGTGGTTGCTGACACAGGAATCGGAATTGCCAAAGAACACATTGAACACCTGGGAGAACGGTTTTTTCGCGTCGACGATGGAAGAGCGAGAGAAGAAGGCGGGACAGGACTGGGGCTAGCGATCTGTCGTACCATCGTCGAATCGCATTGCGGCTCAATATCGATCGAAAGCACGGTCGGAGTCGGGACGAAAGTTACTGTCGAGCTGCCATCTACTGAACATCGATGTGTGAACAATTGCGCCGCCGATCCGTCCATTGGCAAAGTAAGAACTATCGGTTGACACGAAATTCTCATCTTTTGCCTGGCGAGAAAGACCGATTAATCTAGTTTTAATTAAACCGGTCTATGCTACTAATACAAGGGAGTTCAATTATGATTATTAGCAAAAACGTACTATCGGCTGCGGTTGCGGCAGCCGGAGCTTTTGCCGCAGTTTCTGTGACTTCGGTTCCAGCTCACGCAGACGTCACTATCACTTATACAGTTAATGTTTCCGGCCTTCCGACCATGCAAAATCGGCCAGGATTTACCCCTCCAAAATTTCCGGAAACTGTAAAAGCCTTCTACACAAGTACGAAAGCGCGAATTGAAGCAATCGGCGGCCCCGTGACAATTTACGACCTCGCCAGCCAGCAAACTTACCATCTCGATACGGCAAAGAAAACCTACTTCGTGCAAGAAGCCTTTAATCGCGGCGGCGGACGTGGGGGCTTTGGCGGTCCCGGTGGTCCGGGCGGTCCTGGTGGTCCTGGTGCACAGGGCGGCCCGGGAGGCCAAGGCGGACGCGGCGGAAGAGGTGATCGCGGTGGCCGAGGCGGCAACGCGACGGCGACATTCGAGAAGACCGGTGATACCAAGTCAATCGACTCTATTCCTGCAACGAGATATGCTCTTGCGGGCACGGCGACGTTTGGCGGTGGTCGGCGCGGTGGTTTTGGCGGCCAGGGCGGAGGTGACCAAGGGCAGCCAACCACACCTCCTCCAGCTCGGCCGGCGACAACTCTGACCGGAGAAGTGTGGTTTTCGAACGATGTCCCAATCCCTGATGGCGCGACTTCGGTAGCGCCGGAAGTATCCGTCATCGGCTTCGGGAGCCGTCAATTCACTCGCCCCCTGTCTGACGCCGTACTGGGCTTGAAGCAGGTCCCGCTTGCGGGAAAAGTGAAGCTGTCGATGACAATTCCTGATTTTAGTGGAAACGGCGGAGCGCCGACCACGCGGACGATTGTCGAAACATTTACTGCGACAGCTATATCGAAGGCAGCAATCAATCAGGCAGTGTTTTCGCCGCCTGCATCCTACAGCAAAGTTGATCCGCCTCAACGCGGCGGTGGTTTTGGCGGCGGCGGCTTCGGTGGCGGGCGTCGAGGCGGCGGCGGTGGTTTTGGCGGTGGCGGTAACGGCGGTGGCTTCGGCGGCGGTTATGCTGGCGGAGGTGGTAATGGCGGCGGTAACGGCGGTTATGGCGGAGGCGGACAGGATAACGGCGGTCCTCCTCCGCCCGATGGAGGGGATAACGGTGGCGGTCCTCCTCCGCCCGACGGTGGAGACAATGGTGGTGCGCCTCCTCCTCCCGACGGCGGTGACGGCAACAACTAACGCCGTATAAAAGGTCAGGCCCCGCTCAGATTAGATCTGAGTGGGGCTCTTTTTCTGTCGTTGTCCAAATTGTCCGACGGTTTGATCGTTGAAAATCCGGTTGTTCAATATCGATTCCGCGAGGAACAATTGCTCGTTGTTGAATGTCGAATTATTGCTGGCCGCGGGAGGGGATTACGAGGAAGCCAGCGAATTACTCTACAATCTCATCAGTAATGAAGGAAGACATTCACACTTGAACATCATCAAAACCATTGTATCTGCTGCGGCGCTTCTTGCGTTCGCCTTGCCGCTTTTCATTTCGAAAGCCGAAGCCCAATCCGGTAACTACACATCCGTGCCTAAGACTACGGTCGTCAACGGCAAAAAGGTAAAGTTGAAGTCATATGCAGATGGGCTGGAATATTACGACATCACGGTCGGCTCGGGTCCTCATCCAGCAGTTGGGCAAACTGTGTCCGTTAAGTATAAAGGATCGTTAGTTGACGGTACTGTCTTCGATTCGTCGGACCTGCATGGTGGAACACCCATCGACTTCCCGATCGGGGTAGGACAGGTGATCAAAGGCTGGGATGAGGGAGTGCCTCCAATGAAGGTAGGCGGAGTACGTCGACTGGTAATTCCCGGCGATCTAGCTTATGGACCCAATTCTCCAACTCCGACTATTCCGCCGAACGCGACATTGATCTTCGACATCACGCTTGTAGCAGTAAAATAAGAACCTTCACTCTGTAACTTCGTGCGTCACAACCGGTACGCGGCGCACGAAGTTACTTAAAGATAAGCAGGCTCAAGTAAAGACCGATAGCTGCAGCAAGAGTAACGACCGGGGTTACGCGCAGTCCAACAGCAAAAAGATCTCTTGCGCCGACATTTTCTCCATATTTTCTTGCGCTTGTGATTACTAGCATGGTTGCCAACGAGCCGGCAACTGTCAAGTTTGGCCCCAAATTACAGCCAAGAAGCGCACCGTACTGCGCGTACTGCGATGTCCCTGCCTTGAGCGACGATATCGCGAGCAAAGCCATCGGTATGTTGTTGACGATATTCGATCCAATCCCAGCTCCGATTGCTGCCGTAATAGTCTGCGCTAGCGCGGAATGTCCTGATGTTTGCACGGCGCCTCGGACGAGTTGACCAACTCCGGTATTTTCGACCCCTTTGACGACTATAAACAGTCCGATCACAAAAGGAAAAATCGGCCAGGAGATGTCACGGAGAATTCCAACGGTAACTCGTTTTCGCCAACTTCCCCACAACAGTAGCGCCGCGCACCCGGCCAGAGTAACGATATAGGGCTGCACGCCAACCAGCGAGCCAACAAAATAGCCGACAAGAACAAAGGCAAGGACACAGACGGCGCCGCGAAAATAGGGTTGGTCCGGAACTAATTCGCTCGGCCCAGGAAAGTCGCCGCCCGCAAACCGTTCCGGTAGATCGCGGCGAAAGAGAAGTCGAAACAGTTTGTAATTCACGAGGAGTGCGACAGCTTGCGGCATCGCCATTATTAACACAAACCTGGGAAAGCTCCAATGGAAGGCGCTGACGAACAATAGGTTTGTCAGATTGCTAATCGGAAGCAGCAAAGAACCTGTATTTGCAACAAATCCACAGGCCATTAGGAAAGGAAGGGTGTTGAGCTTAAGGCGACCAACGAAAGACAGAACGATCGGGGTGAGGATGACGGCTGTCGTGTCGAGGGAGAGGCACGCGGTGGTTAACGCTCCGAGCAAGAATACATTTCTGTAAAGCGCTCGGCCGTCGCCGCCGGCGGCTCTCGCCGCGTGTACGGCCGCCCACTCGAAGAAGCCCGACACTCTCAAGAGCTCAGAAAGGATGAGCAGACCAAGTAAAAACAGAAGTACGCTCGCGCCTTGCAACACGGTCTGCAGCGCCTCCATCGGAGTCACGAGTCGAAGAGCCAGCATCAGCGAACCGCCAACAACCGTTGCCCAGGCTTCATTTAGTCCTTTCGGACGAATGAATATTACAGATAGCGTGAGAGCGAAGATTAGGACGACAAGGAATACAGGCATAAGGCCTCTATTTACCCGTTAAGGCGGATGCAGTCCCAAACGGGCAAGACCGAAGGCTGTAGCGATTTGGGCTAACGACCCCCTACGGATCATCAAACCGGTTTCCCATGGATAATCGAATCGATACATCTCGGCAAGGAAAAGAACTTCTTTGAGAATAAAGTCAACGAATATCAGTCTGCATCGCGACTGATATGGGAGTGACGTCGGGTAATTTCAGTTGGAGCTAATTACGGACAATTTATTTCGCCCTCACTGCGTCCTCGATAATCTGATAGTCTGCATCGTTCAGCACGTGAACATTTCCCTGGAAGGCGAGCGTCCAGTTGGCGGCGGGCCAGCGTTTGGGGTATTCAAGGAGCGGCACGAGGTCGACCATCGGGACATAGTCGTCCTTGTCTCTGATCCAGAGCGGCTTAACTGGGAAACGGAAGGGGTACTCTTCGCCTTCTTTGCTGCTGGTCCAAATGTGGTTGAAATCTTCGTAGTAGGTACCGGTCACCTCGCTGATTCCGCCGACAGATTTGACCCCTACAAGGTAGTAAATCACGCGATCGCCGGGTTGTACACGCTCGGCCTTTTTGCGGTGGCGTGATTTCATGCCCGCGACATCGAAGCCGCGGGCGCGGGAGATTTCAAGGTTATCAGGGTGGGAAACAAGGAGCCAATTGGTCATACAGCGATTGTATCATTTTTCTTGACGATGTAAAAACATTGCGACCGAGTTGATACCTGCCTATTTGGTTGAAAACTAAATACTAAAGGTTGCTTTAAGAGATAGGGATGTACAACGACACCCTCGATCTAACTCAGCGAGGCGGTCTGGATTGTCGTCTTTTCGATCATTCTGAGAACGGAAAGTTCGTTGGTAAATAAGTGCACGTTCTCAAGCGAGCTCCAGACAAGGGAGTTCGACTCAGAACTTATGCGAAAAGGTTCCGTCGAGTCGGCATCAAGCAGGAACCGTATGTCGTAATGAAGGTGAGCTGGTGCTTTGGGCGTTTTAGGTATCTCATGGATATCGATATCGAAGATCTTCCGAGATACGAACTCGACACGGTTCAATCCAGATTCTTCGCGGGCCTCGCGCAAGGCAGCGGACTGAATATCTGCGTCGTCTTCGACATGTCCGCCTAGCTGCATCCAGCGGTTCAGTTTGGCATGGTGAGTCAGGAGCACAAGTCTTTTACGCCGGTCTATAATCCATGCGGACCCAGTGACATGGCCGGGTAGATGGGAGCGCTTATAGAATTCCGGCGTGCTTTTGACGAATTCGAGCGTAGACTCTTTCAATACGCTATCGTGCTCGTCGATCACCGTATAAGACTCAAGGTCGCCCAGCAGGCTAGCTGCATTGAAGATTTGATTTGACACATGGTAATTATACAGGTGGACGGAAGTCGATGCAGTGGAACATGTGCAAGTGGTTAGGTGTTAAATATAGTAAGGAAGCTCGGACTCAGGCTGTCCGAGGGAACATTTTCATTTGCTGACAATGTACATAAATTGAGGAAAGACGATGATTAACGGATCTGGTTTTGGAAATCGCGGCTATCAACAGCCCTATTACGCAGTTACCAACAGCGCGGCGGATGCGAATGCGCTGCTGTCGAGAGTTGCTTATCTGCTCTGTACCGCGTTGTTGATTACGGCAGGCGGGTGTTACTTAGGAAGGGATCTTTCGCCGGCCTACTTCTGGCCCCTTGCAATAGGAACTTTCGGCTGTGTTTTTGGAGTCAATTTCGCGCGAAACAATCCGCCCCTTGGACTGACTCTCCTTTATGTGTTAAGCCTGCTAGAAGGTCTTCTGCTGGCTCCGCTGGTTTCAATGCTGGTGCGCTCGGGCGATGCAGGAGCTCAGATGGTCGAAGCAGCATTCGCTGTAACGGCAATCTTGATGGCAGGTCTTGGCTCGTATGTGTGGATCTCAGGTGCCGATTTCTTGGGAATTGGCAAATATCTGATGTACGGGATCATCGGATTGGTGCTGGTCGGAATACTCGGGTTCTTCGTTCACCCGCTCTTCGCGAATCCGCATTTCAATATGCTGTACTCGTTGATCGGTGTTGCGATATTTGTTGGGTTCACTCTATACGACTTCTCCAATATCAAACTGCGGTATGGGCCGAACGACTATGTGATGGCGACGGTGCAGTTGTATCTTGATTTCCTGAACCTGTTCTTGTTTATTCTGCGCATTATGATGATGCTCGGAGGCGGCGGGAACAACCGACGTTAGATTTGACTGTAAGAGGGGGGGGTGGAGATGAACTCCACCCTTCTTCATGTCAGGCGTGTTAACGGTAGTTGGTGAATTGAAGGGGAACACCTTCGACCGGATCGGTCTTGAGAAAAGCGATGACTTGCTGTAGATCGTCCTTCGATTTCGATGAGACACGAACTTGCTGGTCCTGAATTTGGGCGTTGACTTTCCACCCCTTTTCTTTGATCAGCTTCACCAGCTGCTTCGCCTTATCGGTTGGTATTCCGGTCTTGATCGTTATTTCTTGCCGGACAGTCAGCTTTGCGGCGGCTTCCACTTTGCCATAGTCAAGAAACTTGATATCGACTCCCCTCTTCATCAACTTTGACTGCAAAATATCTACAAGAGCAGTGAGCCGGTACTCGTCATCGGACTTTAGTACGAGCTTCTCACCGTCCAGCTTCACTTCGCTGATACTGTCCTTGAAGTCGTAACGGGTTTCAATTTCCCGCTCGACCTGCTGCAATGCATTTTTTACTTCCGCCATATCCGGCTTCGAGACGACGTCGAACGAAGATTCGTCGGCCATAATTTCCTCCGCGGCGCAAACTGCGCTATGCGTGTCAGTTTACCATTCAAGAGCCGTAGATCGCGTCGTAATAGTCCCATGTCGGATCTGTCGCGATTCTAATGTATGCCGCCTGCCCAGCGTGATAGTAATCCTCGGAACTGATAAAGGCGCATGCCTTACCAAGTTTCATGTTCAAGCCCCAAGCGCAGACTTCCTGATCGAGAGGTGACTTTGAAAAATGTTCGATTAGGTATGCGGTGAGCGCACCATGACTCTGGTCAAGAAGGGCGAGCAGCATAACAGGGTCTCTTTCCGCGACCTGCGCTGTACTGTACGTCGGCTCCTTGCTAGTTTCCAGCGAATAAAGCGCCACACGATCGTCGGTGATTAAATGGGCGACCGTTTCTGCAATACTTTTCGCTTCAGGGTAAGGCTTCCAGCTCCACTGCTCCGCTGTGATGCCATCGATATGCTTGAGAAAATTCTTGCGTGAGTCTTTGATCCCGTTCAAGACATCCAAAAAATCGTAGGCCATGCTTCCTCCACACTATTTGCATCAAACGTTTGTTCGTAGATTATAATCATTGCTGCGCCTGGAGTCAACCGCTGACGTCCGCCAAGTTCAAGGAGCGCGAAGGGACGGGGATTTTCATTCCGAAAATGATTTGAGGAACGTATTCAAATACGCGATTTTTTCCACTGCGCTGCTCTTCCTACTGTTGCGCTCGTTTGCCGCAGATGCGGCAACTTCAACATCGACGTTTCCAGATAAGCAGGTGAAGGTCGTTGTCATTACAACCGAGCACCTGAGCTGGTACCAGCTTTCTCGTACTAACTTGCCCAATTTGTGCAGGGTGCGCGACGGAGGGGCGATAGGGCTGGTTTCTCCTGGGCTTGCACGGTATCCCGACCCTGCATCAAACCAATGGGCGACATTTACAGCCGGAGATGTCGTCAACGCAAAGAATCCCCACATCGGACTGCTTCAACGTCAGCTTTTGGCGAACGGCGTCGAAGGCGAAGTTAAGATCGTCCGCTTCGGAGATGTGTCTGCACCGGGCAAGCTCGCGCAGCTCGATACGATGATAGGGACATTTCTTTCCGGTCAATCAGTTTTGTTTGTTTGTACTATTGTTCCGCCGCAGTTGACGACCGGCAGTTGGGATGAGCTTACTCCTATCGCCCTGTACCCGAATCAGGGATCGACTCTGACTTCGTCGACGACTCGGACTGTCGGTTTGGTTGCCCTGCGTGACCTCGCTCCGACGGTGCTCCGGCTTGTCGGGGCGCCGATCCCACAATCGATGACCGGCGCCCCGATTGAAGCGGTCGCGATGGACGGTCGAATCGCGAAGCTTGACAGAATGTTCAGGATTACGCAGCTTGGGCAGGAGACGATCGTCCCTCTGTCTTGGTTTCTTGGTCTCTCTGCCCTTTGTGCAGTGGTCGGGGGCGCGGTTGCGGTCGCCGGCGGGCAAAACTTTAACGGCGGAGTCGTGCGCTATCTCCTGCGACTCGTGCTTGCGGCTCCGCTTGCCCTGCTGGCCGCGCCATGCTTTCCGGTTAGCAGCGTCCCTGAGTATATGTCGGCCTTGGTATTATTCGATGCCATCGGGGCGCTGGCGCTTAAGCCAGCATGGATCATGGCCATCACGTCGACTGTAATTTTAGTAGATGCGTTGACCGGGTCGCATCTGATCGCGGCGACAGTCGTCAGCGGGTTCTGGCTCTCCGGTATACGATTTTATGGAATCGGAAACGAATATATGGGCGTTCTGATCGCCATGGCCCTTCTGACGCCGGTAACTTTCTTCAAATCGACACAGACAGCGGCGATGACGACATCGAAAGCAGTATTAACTGGGATCTACTTTGCCGTCGTAGTCCTTATTTTGTCCTACCCCGGGTTCGGAGCAAAGGCTGGAGGGGCTGTTACGTCCGTAGTGACATTCAGTCTCGCGTGGTTTGCAGTATTCAGACACGTACGACCGAGCATCTGGTCGTTCTTAGCNNCGATCTGTGGATTTGGGCTGATTTTTGCGCTCACACTGGCTGCCAAGAGTATGCATGCGCCGCCAAGCCATATCGAGTCTGCTGTGAGCGCGGTCCATCACGGTCGCCTTGGGTATATTAAACACATTGCATTGCGGAAAGCTAAGATGGCAATTAAGACAGTCCTGACACCCGGCGGAATAGTTGCGATTTTCGGCCTCGTACTGCTCTGGATCTACTGGCGGCGATCTGCACTCAAGGGACGTGTCGAAGCATTTCTGGCTTCGCGACAGATACTGGCGGATACTCTGCGCTCTGGCGGGTGGGGCCTTGCGGCTTCGCTTTTATTCAACGATTCCGGAGGTGTCGCGTTCCTCTTTTACTTTTGTACGATGGCACTTTTCGTGCTGCACGAAATGGTGAGAACGATATGCGATTCCTCGCACTCGATATCGGTGACGTCCGGATAGGGGTAGCCGTTTCGGACGAACTAGAGCTTGGTGCGTATCCCTTACTAACTTACGTCCGCCAGGGCTCGTTGAAGAAGGACGTGGCGTCCCTCTCACTCACGGCTGCGGAGCAGGAAGTGGATGCGATCGTCGTTGGCTTGCCGACATCTCTTGACGGCAGCGAAGGACCGCAGGCAAAGAAGACGCGCGGCTTCGCAGAGGCGTTGGCTTCGTCAGCCAAGCTCCCACTGATCATGTGGGACGAAAGCATGAGCAGTGTCGATGCAGAGGAACGGATGCTAACGCTCGACTTCTCGCGAGCCAAACGAAAAACTCTGCGAGATCAGTGGGCGGCGGTGATCATTTTAGAGACATTTTTAGAACACAGGAAAAACACGAACGTCAGACGTGACAGTTTCAAATGAGAACGCAGCGAAGCGGTTCAACAAATAGTGATGGCGGGCGACGGACTCTTTTAAACCTGGGCGGACTGATTGTTGTGTTCTTAGCCTGCTGGATTGTGGTCGCAGTGCAGCTTGCTCCGGTCAACCCTGCTGGAAGTGGCGCGAAGTTCACGGTGCAGGTCACCATTCCCAGCGGGGCGAGTTCGGAACAGATCGCCGATCTTTTAAGGGACAAGGGACTGGCGCGGAGCTCACAAGCGGTTATCGTCGCCTTAATGCTTTCCGGCCAGCGCCACGATTTGAAGGCGGGCGTTTACGCGCTTTCGCCGGCGATGCCTGTCGAGCATATAATCGAGATCATCGCCGAGGGAAAGACTGATACTGTCGAAGTGGTTGTTCCGGAAGGCTTTACCATGGAGCAGATCGCCGATCGGCTCGAATCGAAAGACCTGACCGATCGATTCTCGTTTGTCCAGGTCGCGGCGACTGAAGGAGAGTCTTTCGATTTTGCCGACGGATTTGCGCCGCCGCGTAACCTGGAAGGCTATCTCTTTCCGCTGACTTACAACGTTGTAAAGGGCGTTGCTCCGCAGAAAATCGTGCAGCAGATGCTTAATGCGTTCGATCGGTACATCGTACGCCGCCATCCGGCGGTTCACGATTGGAGCCAAATCGTTACAGTCGCGTCGTTGGTCGAGCGTGAAGCGAAGGTAGATTCAGATCGACCCTTAATTGCCTCGGTGTACTATAACCGGCTGGCGAGGGGCATGCCGCTGCAGTGCGATGCGACCGTCCAGTATGCGCTGCCAAAACATAAGGCGAGGTTGTTGTACAGCGACCTGCGAATAGACTCGCCCTACAACACCTATCTCCATCGCGGGCTTCCGCCCGGTCCAATCTGCAATCCGGGACTTCTCAGTATCGAGGCAGCGATAGAACCGGCGCAGACTGACTATTTGTTTTATGTCGCCGGGCCAGGCGGTGTGCACATATTTAGCAGGACTTTGGCAGAGCAAGATCGAAATATTGCGCTTGTACGAAACGGGACATAACGATTCGTCGGTCTAAATGGTATGTTAACATACCTGTTGTACGCCTGTGATATAATGTGAACCCATGTCCAAACTCTGGAAACTATTAACTCCGACTCAGGTCGTTATGTCGATCAATGACATCCGGCCCGAAACCCTGAAAGCGCAGGGCATTACGGCGATCATCACTGACCTTGACAACACCCTGGTTCCGTGGCGCCGCTACGATATCACTGATGCGGTAACGCAGTGGCTGGAAGAGCTTGAAGTCGCTGGAATCAAGATCTGCATCGCCTCTAATACGATGCATACCAGCAGACTCAGGAAGCTCTCCGAACAGCTTAAGATTCCTTTTGTAGACCGGGTCAGAAAACCTAATGTCGGTGGCTTTATTCGCGCGATGCAGCTAATGAAATCGGACCTCCCGCAGACTGCCGTTGTGGGGGATCAGATTTTCACGGATGTCCTGTGCGGAAACAAGCTCGGGCTTTGCACCATCCTGCTTCGTCCTCCCCTGGCTAAGGAAGAGTTTCTGTCTACAATGATTCTTAGGAATGTTGAACGCTGGATCATTGAGTTTTTGCAGCGGCGCGGCGTTTGGCCGGAATATATGCCTTCCTCCGCTGGGGCAGCTCGAACATCCGACCCAGGGTAAGCGGATCGCCATGCAGATAAGCGGAAAGACCAGAGTCGTTGGCGTTTGGGGCTATCCCGTGACTCATTCGCTGTCTCCCCTGATGCACAATGCGGCTCTGTCCAAACTCGGCTTAAATTGGATTTATGTTCCTTTTTCGGTCGAACCGGGTAAGATCGAATCAGCAGTTTCATCTGTGCGGGCGCTCGACTTAATCGGGGTAAATGTCACGGTTCCCTTGAAAGAAGCCGTAGCGTCGCTCGTTGACCGAGTAGATTCCGCGGCCGCCAGGATTAAGTCGGTCAATACAATTGTAAATAAGTCGGGTGAACTCGTCGGATACTCTACCGACGGTCAGGGCTTATTGTGGGATTTGCGTGACAAGGCCGCCTTGCCGCAGCGAGGCAGCAGTGTCCTTGTTTTAGGAGCAGGCGGATCTGCACGTGCAGTGGTCGATTCGCTACACATCGCAGGCTTGCGTGTTTTCGCTGCGAATCGGACGAGAGAGCGCGTTGAGCGTCTCGCCGCAGATTTGGATTCGCCGCTAGAAATTGTGGACTGGTCTCATTCCGAACTTACAAAGTGCGCAGAGTCGACACAGTTAATCATCAATACCACTACGCTTGGTATGACGAATTCGGGAGCAGCAAACACGCTGCCTCCGCTGGCAGATGGATGTATTGGTCAGGGACAGGTACTTTACGACCTGGTCTATTCGCCTCCAATTACTCCGTTGATGCAGCGAGCTAAGGATAGCGGAGCATCGGTCTTTAATGGCATTGGTATGTTGGTTCGACAGGGCGCAGTTTCACTCCACCTCTGGTCGGGTTTGGAGCTCGAAAAGATGCCAATTTCGGAAATGGAAATGACGATCCAGAGGTATTTATCTGAAAACAGATCGGAATAGTTGACTTAAAAGTTAATCAGGGGTTAATATAAAGCCCGGTACAATGATAATTTACGGCCGGACGAAGATGCCGGGGCGAGACTGTTTGAGTGAGCGAGGTGTTGCGTGGTTTGATCCGCTATGATATAATATACTATGTACAGTGGCAGCCGTTGCTACATTTTTCCAACCGCCTCGCGTTTTCTGTGAAAATATCAGCTCTCGTGGCATCCGTTGATCAACATCAAATTGTTCTGATCCAGCATTGTGATAGGAGAGAAAACAGACCACTAGTCGATAATCAGTTTCGTTATCCCCGGTAACGATGTCTGCGGAATAGTTTGTACTTCGTTCTAATTCGGATTTGGGTGATCACCACCATATGCGCCGATCGGTAACAACGAGAAGTTTGGAAATTTTGCTGCCGTGAGAGATTCACAATAGATTATGGTTATGCAGAAGAAAAGTCTGGGCGACTACCTGATTGAACGGGGCGTCCTGACTGAAGAAAAATTAGCCACTGCGCGGGATCTGCAAAAAAGCACGACCGGTGACCTCGGCGATATTATTGTCGACCTGGGATTTGCTAGCGAACGTGAAATAGCGGAAGCGCGCGCCCAAGAAATGGGACTGCAGTTTTTCGATTTGGCCCGAACTCAGGTCGATCCGGAAATCTCTGCGCTTATTCCTCCTCATATGTCTCGCCGTTATAATGTGCTGGCACTCAAGAAGGATGCCAACAACCGGATTCTTGTCGCTATCGGCGATCCGAAGTTTAAACCGTCCAACTTAGAAGATATCCGCCGTGTAACCAAGTTGCAGCCGGTTCCCGTCTTTGTTGCACGCACCGATCTGACCAACGCGTTGAACAGATATGTCAACGGTTCGCAGACGGCAAACGTATCGGTGGGAGCAAAGGGCCCGAATGGGCAGCCCGTTGGAAGAAACGGTGCGCCGCCGTTGTCGCGTGTCCCTCGTACTATTCCAAATGGAGTAGGCGCGCACCCGAATGGTTCTGGGGCGTCGGCCGTGCCTGCTTTGGTAAAAGACGATCTCTTGACCCCGGCGATCATCGTGGACGGAATTATCCAGAATGCGGCGCCTACAGCGGCGCCGGCCCAGGGAAGCTTTGTCCAATCCGGCAACGGCCAGACGGCGCAAAAGAGCGACCTCGAAAATCAGCTTCAGAAAGAACTGCTGGACATGGTCGGTGCGGATGACGAGGATGAGGAAGCAATGCGGGAGATGAGCGATGATGCTCCTATTATCCGTATTTCGCATACGATCATTCAACAGGCCATCCGGGAAGGCGCATCAGATATTCATATCGAGCCGGAAAAACGCGGCGTGAGGATTAGGTACCGTATCGACGGCGTTCTTAACGAGATCATGACTGTCCCGAACCATATCAAACAGCCACTGATCGCGCGCTTCAAAATCATGGCCGACCTCAACATTGCGGAGCGACGAGTACCTCAGGATGGACGTATACCGATTCGGACGGAAGGAAAGGATTACGACCTTCGTGTCAGCACAGTTCCGACACTGGCTGGTGAAAAGATCGTTATGCGCGTCCTGGACAAGGGCAGCATTCAGCTCACAATGGACCAGTTGGGCTTCGATCCGGCTGTCCGAGCGAAGGTAGACGATATTGTCGCGCAGCCGCAGGGAATGCTTCTTATTACCGGGCCGACAGGCTCGGGCAAAACGACGACGCTCTATTCAATCCTGAACAAGGTATCCACTGTAGAGAAAAACGTCATGACTGCAGAAGATCCGGCTGAGTACCAGCTGCCGGGTATCAACCAGGTGACGATGAACAAGAAGGCGGGCTTGAATTTCGCCAACACCCTGCGCGCCTTTCTTCGCCAGGACCCTGATATCATCATGGTCGGTGAAATGCGAGACCTGGAAACGTCACAAATCGCTGTCGAAGCAGCCTTGACCGGTCACTTTGTATTGTCCACTCTGCACACTAACGATGCACCGTCCGCTGTCCTTCGTTTGGCCGATATGGGAGTTGAAACTTTCCTGATCGCTAATACTGTCACCGGTGTTATCGCTCAGCGCCTCGCCCGAAGAATTTGCAGCCAGTGCAAAGAACAGTACCAGGTCCCGGCCGCGACGTTGAAACGTTTTGGTTTCCAGGTGGAAGACCCGAATCAAATGGTGACTCTCTGGAATGGAGTCGGTTGCGAACGGTGCCGCGGAACTGGATACAAGGGACGTATAGGTGTGTACGAGCTTATGCCCCTGGATGACGAGATCCGTGAACTGATCGTCACACGCGCATCGATTGCCGATATTAGAACCTCTGCTAAGAAACACGGAATGCAGGAAATGCGTGAAGATGGGCTTCAAAAAGTGCTCCAGGGGATGACAACACCTGATGAAGTGATGCGTGTCGTCTTTACCAGCGGCTCCAGCTAGAACGTTTGATACGACATTTGTCGTATACTCACAATATACATTGTAAAAAGTATTGCGAGCATCGCATCTTTCACGCCGCCCAGACCACTTTCAGGCGGGCAAGGTCGGCAAATCAGTTCAGTAAGGTAAGGAGCAGCTCCAAATGGCTCTGGATAAACCGGGACAAGGACTAAGGCCGGAACAAAATATGGCATTGCCGAACAGGTCAATGAACGGCGGACCGGGCACTCCGCCGCAGTCACAGCAGCAGCCTCTGGCTCCGCCGGGGCAAGGGTCCCAAATTGAGGCGAATCCCGAAGACAAATTCCTCGTCAACGAGCTGAAGACGATGAAGAATGTCCGACCTACTTCGGACCTTCATATTGACGAACTCCTGCACTTCATGGTGGAAAACAATGCCACCGACCTGCATATTGCCGCCGGAATTCCACCGGTCGCACGTATGACCGGAGAGTTGCGCCCGATCCCGTATGAAACGATGAGCGGCTCGGATACGCAACGGATGATGTACGACATCCTGACCGACGAAAATATTCAGCAGTTTGAGCAAAACTGGGAGCTAGACTTCGCCTATGCGCTCGGCAAACGAGCCCGGTTCCGTGTTAATCTTTATAAGGATAAGGGCAATGTCGCTGCGGCCCTCCGCCTGATTCCGACGAAGATTCCAACTCTGGAAAGTATGGGCTATGCGCCCATTCTCGAAAAGTTGACGCACTTGAAGCGAGGTCTAGTGCTGGTGACGGGGCCGACCGGATCAGGTAAATCGACGACTCTTGCGGCGATGATCAACTCAATCAACATGTATCGCAATGAGCATATTTTGACGATCGAAGACCCGGTTGAATATGTCCACCCGCACAAGATGAGCGTGGTCAATCAGCGCGAATTAAATCAGGATACTCGAAGTTTTTCTAATGCTCTCCGCGCCGCTCTTCGAGAAGACCCGGATGTCATTCTGGTCGGCGAAATGCGCG
>PLAD01000403.1 GCA_003134215.1 Armatimonadota bacterium | reverse complement strand
TTCCCGAGCCCCTTCTCTTACAAGAGCCTGGTCGCAGCATCGTCGGTGAAGCTGGCACGACACTGTATACTATCGGGGCCATAAAGACTGTTCCAATTCCAGAAGCTCCTGGAGAACGTGTTTATGTGGCAATCGACGGCGGTATGTCCGACAATCCTCGTCCCCAACTCTACGAAAGCGTGTACGAATGTCTTGTTGCCAATAAGGCAGGAGAAAAGACAGACAGAGTCGCAACAATCGCAGGAAAACACTGTGAAACGGACATTTTGATTTGGAATGCGAAAATCGGCGATGTACAAACCGGAGACCTATTAGCCGTCCAGTCTACAGGCGCTTACAATTATGCCATGGCATCAAACTACAATCGCTTTCGCAAGCCCGCTTGCGTTTTTGTAAGTCACGGTAAGGCGAAGCTGATCTCACGACGCGAAACGCTTGAAGATGTTGTCCGGCTTGACGTCAATCCAGATGTGGACTGAGCGATGGCAAAGCGAATACTGTCAGGTATGCAGGCGACAGGCGGCGGGCGTCTTCACCTTGGAAACCTCGAAGGCGCTCTCAGACCATGGATTAACCTCCAGAATTCAGGTGACTGGGAGTTGTTCTGCTTTGTGGCAGACTGGCACGTGCTAACTACAGTCGGCGATGCCGCCATTGACCTAGAAACCGCGTCCAGAAACGTTGCAATTGACTATCTCGCTGCAGGTTTAGATCCGGTCAAGTGCGCAATTTTCAAGCAGTCCGACGTCAAAGAGCATGCAGAGCTCCACCTACTTTTATCGATGATTACGCCGATCGGATGGCTGGAGAGAATACCGACGTTCAAAGAAAAGCGTGAAATAGTCAAAAACAACCAGCTTCAAGTGTCTTATGGACTTATGGGGTATCCGGTGCTGCAATCTGCGGATATACTAATTTACCGCGCGAATGCTGTTCCAGTAGGCAAGGACCAGGCGGCGCACCTGGAGATCTCTCGAGAAATAGCACGGCGCTTCAATCGGATTGTAGGTCAGGAAGTCTTTCCTATTCCAGATGCGCTAATCGGTGAAGAGACGGGCGAGCTTAAAGGGCTGGACTCGCGAAAGATGAGCAAGTCGTACGGCAATGCGATTTATATATCGGACGACGAGAAAACGACGCGCAAGGCTATTAATTCAGCATTTACCACGCCGTCCAAGGCTCATATAACAGACCCAGGACGTCCTGAAGGATGCGCTGTCTGCAGTCTACGCCGCGTATACGATCCAGAACACTATCGAGTTCAGTGGGACGAATGTCGGGCGGGTATCAGAGGCTGCGGGCAGTCAAAGAAAGAAACTGCGGAAATAGTTNNGAGTTAATGAAAGTCTTGCCCCCATTCGCGCACAAAGGGCAGAAATAGTTGCTAACCCAACATATGTCGACGACGTTCTTAAATCCGGAGCTGATCGCGCTCGTGCGGCAGCATCTGATACAATGAGTATCGTTCGACGGGCGCTGAAGATCAGCTCCGTTTAACGCAGGCGCTATCAGGACGCACAGCTGAAGTATGTCATAAAGCTCGAAAATGAACCGTTTTCCGTCTCTCTTTCTTGCGATCGTCCTCGTTGCATTGAACGCATTTTTCGTCGCCGCTGAATTCGCAATCATCCGAGTACGGCCGACTCGCATCGATGAGCTTGCCGAACAAGGTCAGCGTACCGCAAAAGCCGTGAAGGGTATTCTCGAGCAGTTGGACACGTTCCTCTCGGCAACCCAGCTCGGGGTCACTATGACCGGACTCGGCCTTGGAATTGTCGGTGAGCCGGCGATGCACCGATTTCTCGCTCCGCTCTTCAACTTAACCAGAATCGGGATTAAGACACCTCTCTCCAACACTGTCAGTCTGATTGCCGCGTTCGCCATAGTTACCTTCTTCCAGGTTGTCTTTGGCGAGCTACTTCCAAAATGGGCGGTGATCGAACACACCGAACGAGCAGCATTTTTAGTTGCCTATCCTATGGAGTTTTTTGCTCGAATCTGCGCACCATTTGTCTGGCTGCTTGAGTGCTCCGCTCGCCAGCTAGCGCACGTCGTTGGACTTCACCCCGAGAAGTTTGGTATGCATGAGACTGCACATTCCGAGGATGAAATAATGGCGATCGTTGAAGCGGCCGAAAAAAGCGGGACAATTGGGCGAAGCGAGGCTGAAATCGTGGACAACGTCTTTGAATTCGCCCACACGCAGGTTCACGAGATTATGGTGCCGCGAGTAGACATTCTGTTTTTATCTACGGTGTGGTCGGTGGGAAAGAATATCGAAGTAGCTCTTGATAGTCCATTTACAAGATATCCGCTATGTGAAGGGGCTGTCGACAATGTGATCGGCATGATCCATATCAAAGATTTGCTTTCAATCGCCGGACAGCCGGAGGCAACGCTCGAGCAGATTCGTCGGCCAATGCCCGCTGTGCCTAAGACGAAGCAAATCGACGAACTACTGAGAGAACTTCAAAAGAACCGGTGCCACCAAGCAGTCGTCCTAGATGAATACGGGGGAACGGCAGGTTTGGTCACGTTAGAAGACATTCTGGAAGAGCTAGTGGGCGAGATTCAAGACGAGTATGACCGCCCAGCTCCCATTGAAACTGTCGACGAAAACGAGTTTCTGGTTTCTTCGACGGTTCCGATAGTCGATGTCGAACGAGACTTGGGACTTACAATCGGAGAGGACGTCGATTTTGATACAATCGGAGGTTATGCCCTTCATGCTCTTCACCTCGCTCCTCGAATGGGTGCGCAAGGACGCCTCGATGGCTGGGACGTGTCAGTTTTCGAGGTTGATGGAAATCGTATCAGACGGTTACGATTTGTTCGGCGAGCGGACGAACCGCAAATAACTCGAACCGGTGAGTGAATTAGCGAACTCGTTTCCTGTGTACTTAATCAGTTATTTTGACTTTGCATTTCGAGATTGGATTTGCTTGCCATTCCCGAGTCCGGTTTGCTATAATCGCACTGTGAATCCCTCATTCCTTCCAATTTTTATCCGCGCTTCACGAGGCGTTGCTCTGTTTACGGCTTTGTTGGCCCTTAACGGATTTTCCGCATCGGCTCAAACCGCTTCGTCCCCCTCGTCAAACCAGCCGCCGACTCAACCACCGGTGAACCTGTACGATAAAGCAGTGTCCGAATACAAAGCCGGCGACGACACAGATGCGATATCTGACTTAAAAAATTATCTCGCCGATACTCCCGGCGATGGGACTGCGCGCGGCCTCCTTGGGTTTCTTGAACTAAGGGTAGGCGGAATGGACGCGGCAGCAGTCGACGACCTGCAAGCTGCGGTTCGGATCGATCCGNNCGGGTGATTTAAACGGCGCTATTGCACAGTTTCAAGGTGTTTTGGACGCTGCGCCGGGAGACTCTGTCGCTGAAACCAATCTCGCGGGCGCCGAAGCACAGGCCGGACAATACGGGAGCGCCGCCGATCTGTATAGCAAGGTAATCTCTTCCGGCACTGCTACGATCGCCGTTTATAAAAACGATGGTTTTTGTCTTGGAAAACTGGGTGAATACTCGTTAGCCGAAACTAGGTATAAAAAGGCAATGACCCTCGATCCTACCGATTCAGTCGCTTGGGTTGGAGCCGGACTCTACGCAGATAAATGCGGCGACCTGAACGAAGCTGTGAACGATCTGGCGAAGGGAATAGGGCTAGGACCGGTGGACCCATTTCAAGCTCGATTCGCTTACGGCGACTCTCTGGCTAAAATTGGACGTTTGGATGATGCGGTAAAGCAATTCAGATACGCATCAATATTAAATCCGCAAGATTTTTCGTCGTTCTACAATATGGCAGTCATTGAAAATCGACTTAATGATTGTGACGATGCGGAAACCGCTTATCGCCAAGCGTTAGCCTTGAACCCAGGCAATCCTGAAGCTACTGCTGGACTGGCGTTAATTACGTCACGAAATGGTGATTATGCAACTGCAACAGCTCAGCTTGAACCAATAGAAAAGTTGAATCCGGGATCAGAGCCGGTTGAAGCCGCTCTTGGCACTCTTTATTCCGAACAGGGCGAAACAGACCAAGCAATACAACATTGGAAAAATGCATTGACCATTGTGCCGGCTGACGACCAGACGCGGCTTCAACTTGCAGCGTGCTATTTATTGGTAAAGGACTATGCGCACGCTGCCTTTGAATACGATGTCTTGAGCCGTAGGGACCCGAAGAATGACGCAATCGATAATGCCAAGGGCCTCGCGTACGAACAGCTTTCAAATCATGAGCTGGCACGGAGCTCTTTCGCGGCAGCTGTAAACGTAAATCCGAAGAACGCTGCTGCTTGGAACAACCTAGGTGTCAGCGATGAGGAGTTAGGTAATGCAGCAAAGGCGGCAACTGAATATAAACATGCCCTTGCAGCTGATCCTACTCTGTCAGAGGCGAAACAAAATTTGAGCCGTGTAGCCGGAAGCGCCCCCTCACTGGCTACAGCTTCAAAAGCTCCCGCTACGCAATGACTAATTACTACTTGGATAAGAATCCGCAGTGACACTTCCTCCTGGCCAGATGAAACGGATCGGGGTGATCGTCAACGAGCAGAAACAAGCTGCTCTACCTTTGGTGCGCGAGGCAGTGCGGCTTCTTGAGCAACGGGTCGACGATATCTATTTACCCAGGTCCATCGCGAAAGTGTTGTCGCTTGAACAGTACGCCGCCGACGAAGACGTCATTATTTCGTCGGATGCAGTACTAGCATTTGGAGGCGACGGCACTGTACTTGCTACCAGCCGGCTTTGTGCACCTGTGGGTACTCCGATGTTGGGAATTAACCTTGGTCGGTTCGGTTTCCTGAACGACGTGGCGCCTGAAGAACTTACTAAGGCTCTTACTGAAATTCTCGACGGCAACTTTACGATCGAAGAGCGTCTCATGCTGCGGGCTGAAATTGTACGTGACCAGACCTGTTGTTATTCTGCAATCGCATTGAATGAGGTCGTTATCTCCCATGGATCGTTTCTGCGCGTCCTTCAATTATCTATGTCAATCAACGACAAGTATCTAACGACCTACGCGGCAGACGGCATCATAATCTCGACTCCTACCGGATCTACAGCTTATTCCCTATCTGCAGGAGGGCCGCTCGTTCATCCTGCTCTTGAAGTTCTGTTGATAACACCTATCTGCGACCATACATTGACAAC
>PLAD01000362.1 GCA_003134215.1 Armatimonadota bacterium | reverse complement strand
GACCCACGCCAGAGTGTCGATGTACTCTCCTATTTGGTCGTCGCTGCCGCTCTTACGTACATCGGCGACTGCCTTCATTGCCAGCTTTTTGGCATCCGGAAGATCGCTTTTGTCCAGTGCATAGAAGTACGCGAGGTTGTTTTCCGCTTCGTCTGCAAGTTCAGGACGAGTTGTAATGATGGAGTTGAAGTCCTTGATCGCCTGCGGCCGTTTCCCACCGTAATATTCAGCGCGAGCACGGTCGAGGAATTCGCCGCCATCGCCGGTAAAGGTCGATCCTGCGGTGGTAAACGACTTATTAATAGCCGCAAGCGCTGCAGTATAAGTTTTCGATGCGTCAGCCTGTGGACCCATCCGTTCCTGAGCATCTGCCAGCGGTAACAGCAGCTGGTAGTCCCCGGACAGTTTTGGGTCTTTCAGCGCCTTACTCAGATAGTCGATCAATAGTGGATATCTTCCTCGGTTTCCAAGAATGTCGATTATACCGGGATCGTCGGACGTTCCAACGTAGGGGACATCGGAGTGCGGCATGAGCGCGATGGCATCGTTAATCCATTTCTTGGCTTGAGTATCGTCCGGAAGAGCGCCGTCGGGAGTGGACTCTATAGTGAACTGACGGTCAGCTTCCTGCAAAGTCGCCATGACGTCGTGTGTCCGCTGCAGGTCGTCTATGCTGCTGCATCCAGACAGTAGAAGCAGTAGGGGGCCGCCTACAGTGATCAGCATGGTATTGCGGCTGCTGCGCCGCAACGGTAATCGAAGCATGCAACATTATAGCACGCACCGAGTGTCACAAAAAACGGAGCGCAGCTTTGTGACTGCACTCCGTTTAGCGCCCGTTGGCGACTTGGCTCTGCTGTTGTGAGACAGTAGACTTAACCGCACCCGGTTCTCTGCAATTGTCGGACTAATCGACGAACTGAGCCTCGTAAGGAATCAATCCCAGCTTCGTTGCTCGACGAAACGCCTGTACACGGTTCGATACGTGTAGTTTGTCATAGATATTCGCCAGATGGAAATCCACCGTGCGCTTGCTGACAAACAACGTGTCTGCAACTTCTTTACTCGATCTTCCCTGAACTACATGAGTTAGGACTTCAACCTCACGCTTCGTCAGCTTGACGAGACTATCGTCTCCACTGCTAGGTGTGATGTTTGTGTTTACCGCCCCGCGTGTTGTCGCGGCCAATGGCGTCGGAGTAGCAGAAAAAACTGCCATATACTTTCTAGCTCCTTTCGCTTGCCGCCTCCGGTATTAATTATGGCCAGTAGTTAGGCTGTCATTACCTGGTAAATACCCTGTCTCTTAACTGTTTTTATTTGGAGGTTTGCGCGAACGTTCAGCGGAGAAGATGATAGGCGATATCGGCGTTCCTTTGGGCCAGAGGGCGGATCGAAAGAAGCTTCTTTTTGATCGCTTCAGCGCGGTCCTGGCGCGTCTTCCATACCGCGCCGATTGTTGCGGAAAGAATGTTAGTGTCGGCGGGCGATATGTCAGACACGGCATCGTCCTGACCTAACTGATGCATAAATGCCGTGACTTTCGGGTCGTATGACAGTCCGACGGCGGACACGCCCGCGGCGGCGGCGAAGATGAGAGCGTGTAGACGCATTCCTATGACCATCTCCGAGGCTGCCACCGAGCCGAGTAGCCGGCGGAAATCTGGGTGACTGACGCCTTGCACGGGATTATAGCCTGGGTAGTGAAGCTGCCGGATAACATGGTCCGCGGCTTCAGCATCGTTGTCGCCGTACATATTAAGAGCTTCGACACGGCGAGGAAGAGCTATTCGCAGAAGGGCGCGCGCCAGGTCGGACTCAAGCTGGCTGGAAGACTCCTTCCATTTGCGCATTGAGAGCAGTATCCCGTCTTGCTTTGCGTGAGGTCCAGGGTCGAGCAGCAAGGCAGGGTCCGCCGTGATATTGATCGTCTTCGTAACGCCTATCGACTGCAGCAACTCACATGAGGCATTGTCCCGAACGGCAATGGCATCGAGCCCATTGGCGACAGATGCAGTCAATTTGATCGAACGCTTTCGAGTGAGCGGACCGATCCCTTGGGCGACGAACATCGTTTTGCAGCCCATGATCTGTGCAATACGAACCACCGCGAGATAATAGAAAATTCCGTGTGCGCTGGTCACATCCTGTAGCAAGCTGCCGCCCCCGGATAGCAGAAGATCCGTCTTGAGCAAAGCAGGAAGAAGCTCTTTGTATCGGTGCTTCGCCGTAATTTGATGCAAATACTCAGTGTTCTTCGGGGCAATTGATAGGGCGGCGATCTCAAGCTGACTGGCTGGCGCATTGTTTCGAAGGCCGACGATCAGGCCCGAAAGCACCGCTTCGTCGCCAGCGTTCTCAAACCCATAGTAGCCGCTGATCAAAATTTGCTTCATGCAGGAGCCGATTTGTATCCGTCATCCCGTCCCACGAATTTCTGGATGACCAAATATGCAGCAGAGCCGATGAGTCCACCGAGTACCAGTCCGATGATTGCTCGCAACAGCGATATCATTAGTGGCGTGTGAATGTGGCAGAACGTATTAAGCAAGGAGCCTTGGCCGATGGCGCCGGCAAGCAAGAAGAGCCCGAACGGCTTCCGACGGCCGGAGTATGCCAGCGCGAGCCCGATGATGAGCAGGGGATGGCCGAACAGAAACTCCTTGGTTCGAGGACGGACCGAGAGAAGCTTGTTAAGCAGGGCTCTAAACCCAAGCTCAGTAGAGGAAACTCCGATTCCGGGATCGTTGCCGGACCGGAGCAGAATGACACCGATGATTGCCAATCCGACTATCCCGATAATGACCTGTCCAACAAGTACCGGGCTGACCATTAGCTTGTTCCACTGGGCGACGATGGTGTTCCAGCGTACTCTCCAGCCGGCTTCTACTGGAAGCGAGTCGAAATTCAAAGCGTAATAGAGCGCTGTAAGCAGAATAGGCGTAAATACAGCGAGTCTGATTCCGGCGAACTCATAGACCTTAATCATAAATAGTCGGTCAGCGAGTAGGCCGACCACCAGAAGGATTCCAGCGAATGTCGATGCAGACATCCTGACGTACTGTTTGATCGCTGCATTAAGCGACACGATCGGCGAAAGCGGGCGCGACATGGTCTCCGGTAGTCTGAAGTATAAAAGGCCGAGCGTTGGGAAGCACATTGCGGCGATCAGCGCCAGCAGTTCGCGACCCACCGGTGTTGAGTGACGTGACGCCAGAAACGCAGCCACGGCGACACTGACAGCCAGGAGACCCCACAGAGGTGTTCCGGTCAATCCCGTAAACTGCCGTACCAACAGCACGCCGCCGGCGGCGACGCCGAGCGACATTACGATGAGCAGAAGCCGACCGGGCAGCGGGTTCGTATTGTAAGCATGCGCCGGCCCAATCGCGAGACCGCCGTCGGTGAGCGTTTGCCGCACGCTATGGATAAATTGGAGGTTCGTTTTCAGTATGTTTGGCTCGCCGGCAGCCCCGCCGATGAAGAGGCGGATATAGCAGACGCGGATGCTTCTCTCTCGTGCAGCCAAGCCGAATCGGCCAATCGCCGTCGGTATCTCCATCGTCGGCATTTCGTTGCTGGCGATGCTGTGCACCCTCACTGTGTCCGCGGCGGCAAGTCGGCAGAGTACATCGTCGCCGATCTGTTTACCGAACTCAACCGAGCCGTACTTGAGGCCTGTGGCGGCAAGCGCATCGGCGGTTCCACGGATATCGTTTCTATTTCCGAGTACATCGAGCCCGGTAAATATGACAGTGGTGGCCTTCGTTCCGCATTGGTCCTTTGTCGTCTGCAGGGTCCACAAAATCGAGTCTCTGTCCGCACCCGGAAAGTTCGATATTCTTGGACAAATGTACAGGCCGTCTCTGATCGTCGTGCTGACCTGCGTCGGATCGAGGCCGAGGCCAAGCTGATTGATCTCGGTATAAGGCGCTTCTACCGTCACATTGTTGCCTGATGTCGTGAAGTTAATCGCCGTCTTATGTGTCAGAGCGTCTTGCAGCCGATTGATCAGCTGAGGTTCATCCGGCGAGCAGCTAAAAGTCGTTTCGTACGGCGTCTCTCTGATAATTGTTAGCTCTGCATTTGTGCGAAGAGAGTCGACCGTGTCTTCGGTAAGGGCGAGTGAGGTTATTCCGGCGGATTTGAGATGCTGCAGCACGTAGTCCAGCGGCTCGTGCGAGGCCATAGACAGGTTGACAGCATCCAGGTAGTCGACGACCGTTTCGACGCGCTTATTGCGCGACTCAACAGAGAATCTGCGCTTGAATCCGACGAAAGAAGCAAGTAAGCTAAGGACGATCAGGATGTAGAGGACGAGAAGTTCCGGAGAACGGAGAGATGACTTGTTCAAAAGCCTTCCTTTACGTGACGGTTAATAGCGGATATTATAGCGCGGACTGCGCCGTTGTGTTGCCAGACGGCTTCCGCCGAAGAGAAGAATTAAAACCAGTCCAGTTGCGAAACCGCCGATATGTGCGAAGTAAGCGACCCCGCCGGCCGAAGTTGTATCCAGGCTGGAGACGCCCGGGATGATTTGCAGGACGATCCAGATAGCAATTACCCAAAAGGCGGAAATCTCGCGAAAAAAGCCGATTATGCCAAGGAATATCAAACTCATCACTCTTGCTCTCGGATATAGAATGAGATACGCGGCCATCACGCCCGCGATCGCACCGGAAGCGCCTAATGTCGGGATCAGTGAGTTTGGGGCGATGGATATTTGGGCGATCGCCGCACCGACGCCGCAAACTAGGTAGAAAAAGAGGTACCGCAACTTACCGAGCGCATCCTCGACATTGTCTCCGAATATCCAGAGCACCAGCATGTTCCCGCCGATATGGAGGAGACCGGCGTGCATGAACATGGCCGAGAAGATCGTCAGCCACGATGGGTGCGGTGGGGGCAAAATTAAGATTTGATTGTCGGTGAGAGGGGACGATGAAATTCCTGGGTCAAAGTAAGTCACGCCGTGGGACACTGTGACGACTCCCGAAAGGTCCTGTCCGGTGGTCACCTCGCGCGGGATCAGCGAGTAAATCGCATCGAATACCGGCCCAACACTTACTTGTTTGATGTAAACTAGAACGTTCACGATAATCAAGGCTATCGTGACGAACGGAAACGATCGCGTGGGATTATTGTCTTTCAGCGGAACCATGGGCCAAGTTAGAATACCCTGTTAGCAGACTCGGAAAGATTTACGAAGACTTCTGATTGCCAAAAATAACTTGAATAGTGGGAACTTTTCATTGCAGTTAGACGTACAAATAGTAACAACAAATCTGCAAATCCCCGTTTCAGCGGTATCGTCGCATTTCTCTCTAGGTTGCAAGCGTTCCACTCTAGTCGTTCGGTATTCGGCTCGCGAGCCTTACTGCGGTCAACCGGAGGTGAGCTTTATGGCGAAGAAGAAAAAAAAGAAATAAGGCTGGTAGTTCTTGCTGGGTTTGGGCAGCCTTTTTGAGATTGCGCAAACGATTACCTTCTGATCGACAACAGCGGCTTGGCACCGGTACAAGTGTCAGGCCGCTGATTGCGTTATGTGGATCGGGCCGACTTTGTGAAAAAAGGTACAATGGTCGATATAGTTTAGATTAGGAGTGTTGTATGTCCAACATTGTCGGCCGCACTTTGACCCTCGGCCACAGCCCGGATAGCGATGATGCGTTTATGTTTCACGGTCTGGCCAACCATAAGATCGATGCGGAGGGGCTGGAATTTGAGCACATTCTGCGCGATATTCAGACTCTGAACGAGTGGGCGAAGGAGGGTAAACTGGATACGACGGCGATCTCGCTGCACGCCTATACTTATGTTCAAGACAAGTATGCCATTCTGGCACACGGGGCGAGTGTCGGAGACAACTATGGCCCGATGGTCGTGGCTACCACACCGCTGAAGCCGGAGGATCTTGTCGGAAAGCGGATCGCTATTCACGGAAAGATGACGACTGCTTACCTGACGTTCTTAATCTTTATGGATGGTAAGCCGTTCGAAGCTGTCGATACGTACTTTCAGGACATAATGCAGGACGTTATCCAAGGCAAAGTCGATGCCGGCCTGATTATTCATGAAGGTCAACTTACGCATGGAGACCTCGGGCTGCATACGATTGTTGACCTGGGAATTTGGTGGCAAGAGCAGACCGGGACTCCGTTGCCGCTTGGTGTCAACACGATACGCCGCGACCTCGGTAACGAATTGCAGAAGGCAATGTCCCGCGTCATGCGCCGCAGTATTGAGTACAGCCTGAATAACCGAAAAGAGG
The DNA here is from genome assembly GCA_003134215.1 of Armatimonadota bacterium. Lineage (GTDB taxonomy): Bacteria > Armatimonadota > Armatimonadia > Armatimonadales > Capsulimonadaceae > BOG-944. The sequence continues at coordinate 4,490 of PLAD01000362.1, read as the reverse complement.
CCCTGGAGTACGCGCTGACCTTCGCACGCGATATGCCCACTGAAACGGCCGATACCTTTGTGGGGATGTATGTCAACGGTTACACCCTCGACCTCGGCGAACGAGGAAAAAAGGGCGTCGAACTCCTGTTGACCGAAGGCGCGAAGCGGGGCATCAGTCCCGCTGTTCAGCATCCGATTACTTTCGTCGACTAGTCTAAACCGAGCCGATTAGTTCGGGCGCTTCTTCCGAAGTGACCCGGACATCGACTTCAAGCTCCTGCGCGGCCGGGCCGCGGTAGATACCTCTGAGTGGGGGTACATCGCCGTAGTCCCGGCCGTGCTGTACTTTGATGTATTTGTCGTTGACAACCAGGTTATTGGTAGGGTCGAAACCGAGCCACTGGCCGCCCGGTAATAGACATTCAATCCAGGCATGGCTGGCATCGCCGCTCACCAAGCTGTCTCTCCCCGTTCCTGTGTAAAGGTAGCCGCTGACATAGCGGGATGGTATTAACTGCCTGCGACAGATCGACAGCATCAAGTGCGCGAAGTCCTGACAAACTCCCATTCTCCGCTCAATGACTTCGTGAACCGGCGTGTCGACAGTTGTCGAGCCCGGAACATAGGCGAACTCGCTGTGAAGCAGATTGGTCAGGGCGATCAAGAACGATGCGGTCGCAGGTGAATCGGCGCGAGCCATGGCTTGCTGAGCGAAAATATCCGTCTCCTCAAGAATGGGCACACGCAGGGTCGGGCTGAGGAAGTCGACATAGTACTCGCTTATGTCACGGATTAGGTAGAAGTCCCGATCGTTTTCCACTAGCTGCATCTCCTCAAACGGGTTGGCGCGGTGAGTTTCTATCTTCGCCTCGCAGGTGATATCCAGGTAGGAATGCGCCTGTACGACATCGAAATGGTGGACTCGCCCCCAGGGCAGATCGAAATGAAAGATCGTGGCCTCGGGATCAGTCGTAATATTGAAAATCAGACAGGTCTGGTTGGAGTCCGTCGTCGGCATGAGGCGAACCTCATTATGGCTGTGCGAGACTGCACGTAAGTACCTGTACCGCGTGATATGCTGCACGGAGAGACGCAAGAGTTAACAATCCTTTTCCTAACTTAATGCCGTCGCCATTGCGACATTCAGTAACAGAGTATCGGTCAGTAAGATAAGAACGTGGTCGCGATGGCGCTGCCGATCGAGATCCACTGAGACTGAACATCTTCAAGGAATTCATGAAGGCCGGACGAGATGATCTCACCCGGACTGATATAGGTAAGGTCGGCCAACAACCTTCCGACCAGGCGCTCGGGCTCATTGAACGTCGTCCCTACGACGCTGCCGCTGATTCTGTGCAAGCAGTTATTTACCCGCCCCGTACAATGCCTGACAGATGCAGGAAAAGAGTGGTTGAGTATCAGAAAGTCGACAATCGATATTGGATTGATCCCGTGATTGTGTGTCTTTCGGTACATTTCAAAGGCGCTTACCGACTTCAGCACCGCGATCCATTCATGAAGATCCAAAGGATCTCCGGACGTATGGATATCGTCCGCCTCGTCAGCTTCGTCAGAACGATCTGGGAAAAGATCGTGATATTTGACATCGATAAGCCGTGCCGTCTGGTCGGCTCTCTCTGAAAAGCGCCCGAGGTCGAGCCAGTCGCGCGTCTCACCCATCACCATCGTACGGTTCAGAATGCCTTGAAAGAGATGTGATGCATTTTTGACCATCGAGAAAAACTCGTGTGGGCTCTCCAAAAACAGTCGGTCTACATTCCAGTCGCGAAGCTGGAGGTATGTGATATTTACACTTTCCCACATTTCAGATGCGATCTGTTCTCGCATCGAACGTGCATTTTCGCGCGCAAATTTCCATGTAGATGCGATAGAATTGCTGTTCTGCATGTCGAAGCAGAAGTAGTTGAGGACATCGCGATCGTTCTCGCGGGTGTAGCGGGAGGAAAAATCTTCCGCGTTACCGGAAATTTCGAGCAGTGAACGCCATTTCAGCGGGCTTTCAGGATCCTCGTAGCGGTCTTCGAGTGATGACGGCAAGAAGGTTTCCAGAGCTGCATGGTAGTGGACATCGACCATGCGCGCCGTGGCTTCGCTCCGCTCGATATAGCGGCCAATCCAATAACACGAGTCAGCGTCACGACTAAGCATACAGATCTTCTCCGGCGAGTTTATTGTGCAAGTTCAGACCATCCAGGCGAGCCGGCTCCAACTGCCTGCGTCTGTGTTGACGGATTTTGCAACTGGGAGTGTGTCGAAACGGCGGCGCTGCTCGTCTTTTGGTCGTTCGGTTCGGGTTCTGCTGCGAGTACCCAGGTATCTTTGCTTCCTCCGCCTTGACTTGAGTTGACAACGTACGACCCTCGCCTCAACGCGACACGGGTCAGTCCGCCGGGGATAATTGTAATGCCGTCTTTACCCGTCAGGATGAATGGGCGCAGGTCGATATGTCTTGGTTCGAAGTGGTCGTCGACGAACGCAGGCGCGGTCGAGAGCGAGATCAGCGGCTGCGCAATGTAGTTGCGCGGGTTCGATTTGATTTTATCGGCGAACTCAGCGCGTGTTTCAGCTGTTGACTGCGGGCCAATCAGCATTCCGTAACCGCCGGATTCGTTGGTTGCCTTCACTACCAGCTTATCGAGGTTCTTCAGAATATGGTCGAGCTGAGCGGGTTCCGATCCCAGGTATGTGAATACGTTTTGCAGGATCATCTCTTCGCCGAGGTAGTACTTGATAATCTGCGGAAGATAGGCGTACACCGCCTTATCGTCCGCCACACCGGTACCGATGGAGTTGGCGAGGGCGACGTTTCCTGCTCGGTACGAGTTTATAATCCCAGGCACGCCGAGCGACGAATCGCTCCGGAACACCAATGGGTCCATAAAATCGTCGTCAACCCGCCGGTAGATGACATCGACACGCTTCGGCCCACGGGTGGTCTTCATGTAGACGATATTATCTTCAACAAAAAGGTCTCTGCCTTCGACAAGCTCGACTCCGAGCTGTTGTGCTAGATAAGAATGTTCGAAGAAGGCGCTATTGTACACCCCGGGAGTCAGCAGTACGACATTTGGTTCTTCGATACGCGATGCAGGAGCTAGGCTGCGAAGGTTGTGCAGAAGCTGCGTCGTGTAGTATTCGACAGGCTGTACCGGCAGCTGCTGAAAGAGGTTCGGCAGTACACGGGTAAGGATACTTCGGTTCTCCAGGACATACGAAACTCCGCTTGGGCATCGTAAGTTGTCTTCCAGGACATAATGGGTGCCGTCTGAGTCTCGAATAAGGTCGGAGCCGCAGATATGGACGTATATTCCGCCCGGAGGGTTTGCGCCAACGAATTCGCGACGGTAATGTGCAGCACCAATAATCAGGTCGCGTGGGACAATTTTGTCATTGAGAATTTTTTGATCGTGATAGATGTCGTGCAGGAAAAGATTGAGAGCCATTATGCGCTGGCGCAAGCCGCGTTCAATATGATCCCACTCTGCTGCAGGAACGATACGCGGCATCAGGTCAAATGGCCAGGGTTTTTCAAGACCCTGCTCGTCACCGTAGACCGTGAATGTGATTCCCTGGTTGACCAACGTCAAGTCGGCGAGGTGGCAGCGGCTATTATAATCCGACGTGCTCATCTGACTGAGTTTTTCGAAGAGTCTGCGGTAGTGGGGACGTGGCTCGCCGCTTCCATCAAACATTTCATCGTAGAAGCTCGAGGCGTTATAACCGTCGAATAGTGTCATAAATTGGTTCCTGCCACACTGGTTCCGTCCGCGACAGGCATAAACACACCGAGACAGTGGATTTGACTGGTGGACAGCATTGTCACGGCGAACAAAAACCTTTGGGAAGATTTAGATGTATCGTGCCGCTAGCCAAGCCGACAGCATAGATACCGGGCAGTTATGAGTATACCCCGGCATTTCAAAGATTTTATATGATCTTTTATTCGCGTCCAGCGCGTGCTTATGATGTGATAGACGAAAGCGCGCGCAGGACTGATCCAATCAGTCGCTAAGCCGCCGAAGCCTCGTACGGACCGAGTACGCAGCTTGGTCTCTCTTTTTAAGGCCAACCTTTGGGCTTCACGACGCACTGGTGACGGTATCATGGTTGCAGAATGCTCCAATTTAACAGCCAACCGCTACAAGGAACGTATTGCGACATTTTGATTGTCGGCGGCGGGACTGGTGGAGTGGCGGCGGCGTTGGCGGCGGCTCGGTATGGGCTGAAGGTCATACTCACTGAAGAGTACGAATGGGTTGGGGGGCAGCTGACTTCGCAGGGGGTGCCTCCGGATGAACACCCCTGGATCGAGAGAACCGGCTGCACGGCGAGCTATCGAGATTTTCGAAACCGTGTGCGCGCCTTTTATCGTGAAGGCTTTCCGATGAACGACGCTGTTCGCGAGATGAACTTCAATCCCGGCGGAGGGTTCGTCTCCGGGCTTTGCCATGAGCCGCGGATCGCGCATGCGGTGCTTCTAGATATGCT
>PLAD01000384.1 GCA_003134215.1 Armatimonadota bacterium | reverse complement strand
ATACCATGCGCAGCGAGTGATTGCGCACGCCTTATGGAGTCTTTGTAATAGTAGTTGCCGCCGTCTATAATGATATCGCCGTGATGAAGGTGCGGAATAAGATTCGTAATCGTCGCGTCAACCGGAGAACCGGCTGGGACCATTATCCAAATGATCTTCGGACTGTCCGTGAGTAGCTCAACCTGTTTTTCCAAGGAGTCGACCCCGGAACAGCCCTTTGTTTCCAATTCATGGAGCTTGTCACCCGACGTGTCGTAACCGATCACCTGGTGATGTCCTTCTTCTGCGAGTCGCTGGGCCATGTTCATTCCCATTTTGCCCAATCCAATCAGACCTATTTGCATCAGTTAGCCTCCGTTTGGAACCAGTCGAACGTTAATCTGGTATACACGAAAAGTTATACCCCGATGACTCCAAGCTAAGCCAGTTAATAACAAAATGCGATATGCAATAATACGGAAGTAGGCTTCAGCCTGAAGGAGATGTCATGCCCGGTTCGCCTGACTACAGCGCTCGAGAGCAGCCGATTTGCGTTGCTGTTATTATCTGCAACGAAATCATCGAAGATAAACGGACGAACAACAAGACACTTGTCAGTTTGTTTAACGGCATAAGCGTATCTCATCTCCCGACAGTGCATGCCCGGATGTTTCTCATGGCGTCGCTCACCAACGGTGTTGGTAAGTTCAAGCTTTCGTTTAGGATTAAAGACCCGTCAGACCGCGAAGTCGCTCGCTTTGACGGTGAAGCTATATTCCCAGACCCGCTGGCAGTAATAGATATCGTGGTTGAGATACAGGGTCTCCATATTGAGCGAGAGGGAGTCTACTTTGTGGACGTCCTGTCAGGAGACCATCCACTCGGACACCGAAGGTTCAACGTCTCAAAAATCAGCATGAATTCTGGACAACCAATTTAAGCTGTGTCTCCCCTCAGCGACAATCCCTTTACAGTCTTGACTCTTATAGCGGCTCCTGCCGTGCTGACTAACGCTTCGTCAGTACTTGCACTAGGAACAAGTAATAGGTTCGCAAGAGCAGTGGATCGAGCGAGAGCGCTTTCTGCGATCCTCGAAACGAAACGAGATCGTGACCGCCCTCTCGACCGCCTGAGGCTGCTGCAACTGGACCGCAGCGAGCGAAGGGCAATTCTATTACTACATGCTCTCACTTGTTTTTACGTCGCCCTGGGCTCGTTTGCTGCATCCGCCTTGGTTTCTCTCCTAGGGTCAGTATTGGCTTCACGATCGGTTCACCTTGTGTTTACCATATTCGAAATCATGGCAATCATCGCCGGGTTTGTAGGGGTAGGGGGACTGGTAGTAGGATGCACGATCCTCGTAACCGAAACCAGGCTAGCAATTATGAACCTGAGCGACGAAGCCGCATACGTCCGCCTACACATCGACGACTACATATCCGCGGACGACGAAACCATACAGCCGATCTAAGTGTAAGCGTCAAATATACGATCGGCTGGAGGGCCTGGCGTTTTGCAACAACCAGTGGGAAAAGCTCACGGCGTTCCTGCTCGACGGCCGCTTGGAACTCGACAACAACCGCAGCGAACGGAGCATCAAGCCGTTCGTGATCGGCAGGAATAATTGGCTGTTCGCCAACACGCCCAAGGGTGCGACGGCCGGCGCGACGATTTACAGCATCATCGAGACGGCCAAAGAAAACGGGCTCAATCCGCTCGCCTACCTGACCTATGCCTTCGAGCAACTACCGAACATCGACACTAAAGATCCGATGACAGTAGATCGATTGCTTCCCACCTCCGCAGAACTGCCGGAACACGTTCGAATGCGGGGCAAAACATAGTAGTAGCCTCTAAGCCGGAACGATCAACGTGGACGAAGTTTGACGCTTCGGCTCTGACGGCTGCGGAGCCGGCCTCGGTGAGCTGGGTTTTTGCTTCTCAGTAACGACTTTGACAGGCTTTACGATTTCTTCGTATTCGTACCAAGACGTTTCAATTAAAAACAACGCATTGACAAAACTGCCGAATATGCTCCATAATATGCCCATTACAGACGCTTGCAGACGAAAGGCGGATTTGAGCTCAAAACACTATAAAAATAGAGCAAAAACAGGACATTTTCGCATTGCCTTACTTTCAATCCAAATACTCAGTCAGACTGACCGAAGGTCTCTAAAAAGATAGGAACCGCGTCGTTGGCTCGAATGGGATTGTCTCTTCTGTCGGAGGCGCCGGAGACTTGGCAAAACCATTCGAGTCGACTATATAATACGAACACCTAATGCCGACGAACCGATCATGCGGAGTGAAGCCGACGAGCACCATCAACCTCGCGCAATAGAAGGGCAGGGGGTAAGCCTCAGAAAGCGGTGACTCCGGACAACCACTTGCCGCAACTCTAGACGCACATGGAATCTAACGTTAAGCTTGATTATACGAACATCATTGCGCTATAATGCTCCCGGATGAGGGTCGTTAGCTCAGGGGTAGAGCATCTCACTTTTAATGAGAGGGCCACTGGTTCGATCCCAGTACGACCCATCGTCATTTATTCTCCTTTTTCTCCCCGCAAGGCTCCCGTGACGAGCTGCTAATATTTAATGCGAGAGGCGCAGTTATTCCAAGCCGGACATTTCCATTTTTAGATTCAAGCACCTCCAGTGTTATCTCGCTGCCAATTAAGATAATTGAATGGGCGCCGCGTTGCGGCCGCCGGGTTAGCACTAACATTGAACTCCTCTTTACTCATAAATCGTCTGTCTAACGTAGTCTGCTTCCTGTGGTTTAATGCTATTATCGCGTGTATCGATTGTCGTGTAAGTATCTTCCGATACAATTCACGGAGAACTTTCGGTATTTACATTGGGATCGGAAACCCGTATTAATAACTGCTAAATTCGCATCATAGTACGGCATAACTCAAGCGGAGCTATTCTGGTTTGAGGTTGATACCACTATGAGTCAAATGATCGGCATGATTACGCGAGCATGGGAAGCATTCGAAAATGCTGACCCGACAACACGTAAAATCTTTTTCTGGGCCTTTTTAGTTCTCATTGCGCTGACTATCTGGGAGCAGGTCCAGGTATAGCTGCGCATCGATCGTTTGCGTTCTGCACCGATCAGGTGCCAATTCTGCTATAATTATCGAACGTCTGTTAGCATGTCGTCGCTGTGTTTTGACAGCCGTACTTGCTTCTTCATAACCGCGAGTCGCGGGTAGTTCGATATCCTCATGGTGCGCTCCACTACTCTCCAAGAAAAACTCAAGAGCCTTCCTTCGCAGCCTGGCTGTTATCTCTACAAAGATTCTGCTGGCGATGTCATTTACGTTGGTAAAGCGCTAAACTTGAAAAATCGAGTGCGCTCGTATTTTCAAAAGCAGTCCGCGCTAACGATGAAGACGAGAGCGCTGGTCGAGAAAATTGTCGATTTTGATCTGATTATCACCGATTCAGAGCTCGAAGCTCTTATTCTAGAATGCAATCTGATCAAAGAGTACAAACCGTACTACAACGTGCGTCTGCGCGACGATAAGCACTACCCGTATCTTGTGCTGACATTGAGTGAACAATTCCCTCGGCTGCTCCTCACTCGTCGAGTACATAAAGGCGACGGCAATCGTTACTTCGGTCCTTTTACAAATTCGCGGGCGGTTTGGGACAGCATGCGACTGATCTATCGCTTGTTCCCCCTCGTTACTTGTCGCAAGAAATGGACGAACAAGGTAGAGCAGCGTCCGTGCCTTTACTACCACATGGGCCGATGCCCGCAAGCCCCCTGCGCCGGGCTCGCCAATGAAGGCATTTATAAGCAGGCTGTCGACGATGTAGAACTATTCCTTGAAGGAAAACAGGATACTCTGCTGCGAAAGATGCGATCCGATATGGATGCAGAAGCGGAGAACTTGGAATTTGAAAGAGCAGCGCGTCTGCGAGATCAAATAGCTGCCGTTGAAGCCTTAATCGCGCGTCAGAAAGTCCTTTCTGTAAATGGGACCGATCAAGACATAGTCGCCCTGGTCATGGATCACGGCAGCGCGGCGGTCCAGATGTTTTTCGTCCGTAACGGAAAACTGATTGGGCAAGAACATTTTCTTCTCGACGGCGCTCAAAATGAAGAAGATATCGAAGAAGCGACGAGTGAATTCGTCAAGCAGTACTATCAAGAGGCGCAGTACGTTCCTAGTGAGATCATTCTTCCGACCCATCTCGAAGAAACAGATATCATTGAACAGTGGCTTAAGCAGAAAAAAGGCACAAAAGTCACACTAACGGTTCCGGAGCGAGGTAGCAAACGTAACTTGCTCGAATTAGCTGCAACCAATGCTAAGCAGGCTCTGGACGAAATAAAGCAGAATTCTGCTCGCGAGCTTGATCGAACACTGACTGCATTGGCAGAGCTTCAGGATGCTCTTGGCTTGGATGACATCCCGGAAATAATTGAGGCGTTTGATATCTCCACCATTCAAGGCCGTTTCAGCGTCGGCGGCATGGTAGTCTTCCACCAGGGTAAGCCGGCGAAAAGCGAATACCGCAGGTTCAGGGTTCAGCTTCCAGAGTCAGTCGGCGAGCCTAACGACTTCGCGATGATGTCCGAGGTGATTACGCGCCGACTGAGGGAAGCGAAAGAAGGCAACTCTAAGTTTTCGCGTCTGCCCGATCTTATGTTAATTGACGGCGGCAAAGGGCAGCTAGGGGTCGCGCGAGAGGCGGCATTGGCACTGGGTTATGAAAAAATACCAATGATTGGAATTGCTAAGCAGTTCGAACTTATCTTCCTGCCCGGGAGGAGCGACCCTCTCGTTTTACCAAAAAACTCACCGGCGCTGCTGCTCCTTCAAAGAGTGCGGGACGAGGTTCACAGGTTCTCCATTACCTACCATCGAACAGTACGGGGGAAACAAGCGATTTCTTCGATACTCGACGAGATATCCGGTGTCGGCCCAACTCGGCGAAAATCTCTGGTAAAGCATTTCGGTTCTGTCGACCTTCTGAAGCGAGCTTCCATCGACGAAATCGCTGCTGCTCCTACAATGAACCGAAAAGTCGCGACCGCTGTCTATAATACTTTGCACACCGCCTTGACCACAAAGGAATAAGGAACGGACTGAAATGTATATAGTCTTGAGATGGTTAGCCAGCGCAGCAGCGTTATACGCAACAGTGGCATTAGGCGCCTGGCTGCACCTTCATCTCTACATTGAGCCTGGGCCGAAGGCGATCATACCATCGCTCGTTGCAGTCGCCGTCCTCGCAGTAGTCAATGTGCTGATACGGCCAATAGTAGCGCTCTTGACTCTTCCGCTGACTTGTGTGACGCTTGGTCTGTTTTCTTTTGTAGTCAACGCTCTGATGTTCTGGCTCGTCGGCCAGGTAGTACCAGGTTTTCACGTCCGAGGCCTCGAGGCCGCTTTGTTCGGATCCATTTCAATGAGCATACTTGGCGGCCTCATAAATAGCTTCCTGATTGCGACTGTTGGACCTAAGGATGACGAAGCTTAAATGCATTTAATATTGATCTCTGGAATGTCGGGAGCAGGCAAGGCGACGGCGGCAAACGCATTGGAGGAACATGGTTATTACGTTGTCGACAATCTGCCGCCTTCGCTGATATCCGCTCTTCTCAAGGAAGTATCGGATTCCGGTCTTACGGACAAGGTCTGCGTCGTATCCGATGCAAGATGCGGCCAACTTATTCACGGCTTGGGAGACGCAGTCAAGTCTCTTCGCGAATCCGGATTCGAACCAAGTTTACTCTTCATCGATGCTTCCAATCCTGTCCTGGTTCATCGTTTCAGCGAAACCCGAAGGCATCATCCGTTCGGCAGCGATAATCGCGGAGTCTTGGCCGGAATTGAGCACGAGCGCTCTCTTATTCACCACGTAAAGGCGCTTGCAGACGTGGTTTTCGACACAACAGATATGACGACGGAACAGCTGCGTAAGCGAGTTCTGGACATAGGTGCATCCAAAGGAGCGGTTGATGTCGGCCTCTCTGTCAACTTAACTACATTCGGCTTCAAGTTTGGACTGCCAATTGACGCCGACCTGGTATTCGATGTTCGGTTTTTGGCAAATCCGTACTATCAAGACGATCTGCGTCCTTACGACGGACGGAACAAGATCATAGACGATTTTGTGATGAATGACCCTGCGGCATTGCCTTTTCTGGAAAAGGTTACCGACCTGCTGACCTATTCCCTTCCGCGTTATATCGAAGAAGGAAAGGCATACTTGACGATCGCAATTGGATGCACCGGCGGGAGGCACAGGTCAATCGTTATAGCTGAAAGATTAGGATCGGAATTGCGAAAAAAGGGCTACAAAGTCGTTAATAGCGATCGGGATGTTTCTAAATAGCAGCGTTGCTTTGATAAGCTGACGAATACAGTGATGTAACCGACAATGAACCAAATCCTTAACTGGCTAAAATGGCTATACCCAGGCATGCGGGTGAAGCGCTGGCTGTTCGCGATCCTGGCCGGCATTGGATTCGTATTCATCGGCTTGCTGCTTTTGACTAATCTACGCGCACTGGATATTGTCGACAACCTCAACGATGTCGCCGATTGGATGCTTGCCCATTTTAATCTGCAAATTAACCAACCATCTGTTTTTGTACCGCTAGGGTCTAGCATCGCCCTGGTGGGACTAGTCCTGATATTGGTTTCGCTCTGGATGCTCAATCGATCGGTTGTAGGTTCTTTGCTGCCGGACGGCGGACTGAAGTCACAAAACATCGTCGATCGAATATTCATTCGTCGATTTCTTGCCCAAGGTCAAAGTATCGTAGTCATCGGCGGCGGTACTGGCCTATCGACGATGCTTCGCGGCCTAAAACAGTACACCAGCAACATCACGGCGATCGTCACCGTAACTGACAACGGCGGATCATCCGGGCAGCTGACCGAGAGTACCGGGATACTTCCTCCAGGCGATCTCAGAAACTGCATGGTGGCGCTCGCTGACGACGAACAAAATCTGGCAAGGGCGTTCGGCTATCGGTTTAATGGTCAGCATCCAGAAGGCCTGCGAGGGCACTCCCTTGGTAACCTCTTCATCGCGGCCATGACCGAGCTAAACAAGGGAGATTACGAAAAAGCCATCGCCGATGCCAGCAAGATTTTAGCTATTCGCGGCAAGGTGTATCCCTCGACAGTGTCAAAAGTTACCTTGATCGGCGAAATGGAAGACGGAAGTTGCATCGAGGGCGAAACTCAAATCGCCGCATCGAGACACAAAATCGAACGTGTCTGGCTGAGGCCGGAGAATGCTAAGCCGCTGGATGAGGCGCTCGAAGCAATTAGAAATGCGGACGCTATCATACTAGGTCCTGGAAGCATCTACACCAGCATTATTCCGAATCTTCTGGTTGACGGAATTACCGATGCGATTGATTCGTCCCAGGCGGTGAAGATGTATGTGTGCAACGTAATGACACAGCCCGGAGAGAGCGACGNNACTTCATCTTAGTTAACAAGATGAGGCCAGCCCCAGAACTGCTTGAGAAGTATGAGCGGGTAGGGCAACATTTTGTCGAGCCCGATGTCGAAAAAATCCGAAGCATGGGCTACACGCCGATTTTGGGTGACTTTATATCCCAGTCCGATGTGCTCCGCCATGACGGCGCCAGTCTCACGCGCGCCATCTTCCGCAATCTAATTTAGATCGTCTTGATCGTTAAGCGATTGGAGGCTCGTTGGAATTCGCTTTCTTCGACTTCTTACCCTCGCTCTTGGTAGTCTCTTCATTAGGCTGGAGTTGTGCTGTAAGGGTGCTTGTCACTATCCGGTTGAAAGTCGATGCCTGTTCATCTTGCGGCAGAAGACCAGCTTTATCGATGACTTTCATGTCAACCGTACTGTTGGCCGCAAGGAATGCCTGAGCGTCCGAGAGCGGTGTCTGGCGAGCTTCTCGCCCCCAAATGATTTGAATGTTCCGTTGTGTTACCTTGGGAAGGCTTTCGCTTACCGACAAGTTGAGTTGGCCGCCAATAAAACTTTGGGCGGCATATTGTGATCCATACTGGTGACTCGCCGTCGAATAGTGATCGACCATCTCTTCAGTCACGTACGACGGATCGAAGTACACATTGTCCTGAAGGTAACTGCGCAACGACGCTCGCGACGTAATCGCATTATAAAGCGAAGTTCCAATGATCGGCGATGACACAATTTGATAGATCGTTTCTTGCTTCACCGTTTCCGTACTTTCGCTTAATGAACTGAAACCAGAAGGGCAAACCAGAATCAAACTTTCAATAAGTTCCGGGCTGTTTTTGGCTGCTTCAATCGCAAATGCGCCAGCAAGACTGGAAGCCACTACAGCCGCAGGACTCTCGACAACATCGCGCAAGAATTCCTCTAGAAGTCTAACGTAAATATCTGCCTTGTAGC
>PLAD01000206.1 GCA_003134215.1 Armatimonadota bacterium | reverse complement strand
CACCTTCTTCGTCTTGAACAATGCCGAGGAAATCCCAGAACTCATACTTCGTTACATGACCTTCCACTTCGGCACGCCGAGTCTGTTCGTCCAGTGCATAGAGCAGTTGCTGCCCTGTCGTTGCACCCGCGAACGCCGTCCGATGGAACTGAGTACCTCCGAAACGACGAAAATCAAGGAGGCCTTCGCCTGTACGGTTGAACATAACCCCCATGCGGTCTAGAAGATAAATAATTTCCGGCGCCTTGTCGGTGATAAACTTGACGGGCGGTTGGTTAGCAAGAAAGTCGCCGCCGTAAACAGTGTCGTCGAAGTGAATTGCCGGGGAGTCTCCCTCGCCCTTCGTATTGATCGCACCATTTATACCGCCTTGAGCGCAGACCGAGTGTGACCGTTTGACCGGAACGAAGGAAAACAGGTCGACCGGTACACCGCGTTCAGCGATGCGAACGGTGGTCATAAGTCCTGCAAGTCCGCCGCCGACGACGATTACTCGAGGGTTTTTATTTTTTGCTACTGTAGCGGCCATTAGAGTGTCCTATCTAAACTGCTTCGAACTGTAACCAAGCTCGCGGTCCCAACAACCGGGCCGGCATGAACATTTGAGGGTGAATATTCATCGATCACGCTGCTGGATGAAGTCGCGCTGGAGGCGTCGGGGTTCAATCCGGCGGCCCGCAGACTTGCCGAAGTCCAAATGCCAATACCGGTCAGCACGAGGAAAATTCCAGCGCAAACGTAGGCCGACGCTTTTTGTGACCGATCCGAGATAGTCAGCCCCCAGCGTATGCAAAAGTTCCAGATGCCGTTAGAAAAATGGAACACCGTCGCGGTGATCCCGATAATGTATACGGCAAACATCCACGGGTTAGCCATCTGGGCGCTCATCGCCTGATATGAGATAACGCTCTCTGGATTCGGGCTGCCCTGCCATTGTGCGATGTATTTCTGAATACTCGTATTCCAGAGATGGAAACCGATGTAGAAAAACGCAATCACACCAGACACCCGCTGTAGGAAATACATCCAGTTGCGGACATATTTATAAGACCCCACATTTGGCTGTCCGTATGCCGTAATGTAGAATCCGTAAATTGAATGATAGAGGATCGGGAGATAGATGATCCCTATTTCAAGTAAAACTACGAAGGGCAAATAACTGTAAACAGCTATGACTGCATTGTAGGCGTTCGCTCCGCGCAGAGCGTACGAATTAGCAATCAAATGCTGGACCAGGAAAACTCCGATTGGGACTATCCCCGAAAGTGAATGCAGTTTGTGCCAAATAAACGGATCGTGCAGGCCAGCTTTGGCCTTTGCCGTGCCAGCACTAGGTGTAGCGGTTACCAAAACAAAATCCTTCACTAAAGAGCGCAAAACCGTTGGTTTATTGACTGCCGCTCTTTGTATAAAGTATAGCACATGGGCCGAGCCAGTCGGCTGCCATGAACGCGTCGACTACTCCGCAATCCAGCGGATTTTTGCCGAATCACGGCGCCGTTGACCAGCAAATTGTCACAGCGGTCAAAGAATCCCCTTAAACATGTTCGGTGGACGAAGTCGTCGCGTATACTGTACGAAATTTATCGATGAATGGAATGAGTCGCGAACCGGATAGCGCTTGTCGCATTCCCCTCCTATCTCGGCATAACGGCAAGTAAAGCAATGGAAACACCGACCAAGCTGATCGTCGGCCTGGGCAATCCAGGCCGGGAATACGAGGGGACCCGCCATAATATTGGGTTTGACCTGATAGATTTGGTCGCCAAGCAGCACCAAGTCACTGTCAATAAAAGCGCAAATCGAGCTCTCATCGGCGAAGCGGTAATCGGTGAATCCCGTGTGTTCCTGATGAAGCCGCAGACCTACATGAACCTGTCAGGCGAAGCAATCGCCGCATTCCTGAGAAACAAGCCGATGGCGACTTCGGATATATTCGTAATCACCGATGATATTCATCTAAGTCTTGGAAGAATGCGTATCAGGTTAACCGGTTCGGACGGCGGTCACAACGGGCTCAAATCGATTGCAGCTCATCTCAGGACTCGCGATTATCCGCGGCTGCGGATCGGAGTCGGTGAACCTGGCGATGTCAGCTATCAGGTCGATTATGTGCTGGGCCGGTTTTCACGCGCGGAACAAAAAGTGATTTCGGAGACTCTCGAACGAGCATTGGCGGCGGTGGAAACATGGATCAAAGAAGGCGGGGAAGCAGCCATGAACAAGTTCAATGGTTGACACCGTGCTATAATTGAGTCAGTCCGCCGGCTTCAATTATTGCCAACGCAATAGGCGAGTACATTGAAGTTCAGGCATGACGGCGGCAGAGCGATCTCCATCTAACGTGCACCCTCGGCTATGGGTGTTATTCGGCGAGATAAATTTCCAGCAGTATGCTGGTTAAAGGAAAATCAGGAGCATTATGGCGAGCAGGATTACCATCTACGGGACGCAGGGCGATAAGGACACAGAAAGACTTCGTCGGGAAATGCGAGTTCTTTCCATGAACTACAACTTCCTAGATATCAATAAGAATCCCGGAGCGGCTGCTCATCTATCGGAGCTAGGCGTAACGAACGATAAATTCCCAAAAGTGGAAGTCGAGCTTGCCGAAACCAATGGTTCTGTTGTATTGGCAAACCCTGATGCTGCGACGTTAAGGCGAACGCTGTTCTCTGAGTCCGTCTTTGGAATAACTTCGTATTGGATTTAGAGACCCGCTAGCTTCTTTTCTTGGCTGTGTTTAAAAGTCGGCGTGCTTGGAGCATCAGTCGCTGCTGCTCAAAAAGATACGTAACCAACTGCTTTCTGTGTTCATCAGCCAGCATAACTCTGTCTGACCCATCGAACCGCAGTCGCGCTACAGTAGTTTCTTGTTTAGCGTTGAAATCGTCGGTGACTTGCAGCACTTCGGCGCAGACTTCCATTGCTTCTGCATCGTGACCCGCAGGTACCATTACAGTGATAAGTGATCCTTCGCTTATACGACCGTTGGTGGCTATCAACATCCCTCCCTCGGAGATGTTGACTATTTTCGCTGGAATCTTTTCCTCTCCTGGAAAGCCAGCCATTAGTGGTCGATAGGTAGTACGCGTCTCGACAGGCACTCGATAGAAAAAGCGTCGCTGCACTTTGACGATGCGCTTGGGACGTCCAAGTACGATGGTCGTCTCTCGATCGTTGTTCCGTCCGTACTCTTTAATTACCGACTCGAAACTGTAGAGCGACTCTTCGCGAAAAAACGAGGCAACGACAACAGAGTTCAATTTAGGTAGCGACTGCGCCGAAAGCTCACCGTAGTCAACGAGGTGCTCCGCTGTTAACGTCCTCAGGCCTGTCTTCTTCACAAGCGCCCTGTATTTCGGGGAGGATGAATCGTCAGTGGGAAAGGCCTGCTGAATAATGATATGCTCACCAGTGAGCGGAAGCGTTTGATGTCGCGACCAGGGAATATTTACTTGCAGCGTCGTTTCCTTCCGATGTCGAAATCGATCGTAATACGCAACTATTCCGTACTATGGCGCCGAATTGATTCGTGAAGAAATATCCTCTGCGACTGAAGCTGTTTTCATCTCGGTAATGGAATGCTGCTCCAGTGCCGCCGCTTGATCCTTGTCGCTGTCCTCATTTGTTTCGGCATAATCAATCCAGACGTCCGCGGTCTGCGCAAGGAGGCGTGTAGATAGCTCCCGGTGTAAATGAGAAAGCTTATACGCATCCGGCGGCTGAATCTTTCCTACAAAATCGGCGAGGTTCTCAGCCTGAGAATCGGTCGCTTTGATCTTCCCGTAGAAAACCTCGCGAGTGTCTTCGCCTTTGTTAAACAGATCTGTCTCGTCATCCAAATCGCCGAGAAGCGTTTCCGTAGTCGACGAAATAATCTTCAGGGCATACGGATATCCCGCATCCCCTGCCCGCTGCAGAGCCGCAAGGCTCTCATCGTATTGTCCGCGAGCGGCATAGAGCTTCACCAGTCGCGTTTGCGGATCGATCGCGTTCGGATTAATATCTTCAGCATGCTTGTATGAAATTAACGAATCATCTGGATCACCTACATTCCAGTAGGCGTCTCCCAGGCTGATCCAGGCCGACGGATTATTTGGATCGCTTTCGGTCTGCGCCTGTGCAACGATAACGTCGCCGTTCGAACCAGCAACCCCGGCATCTTGACTTTCAATAAAATTCTGCACCTCCGTGTTACCCGGGTCAATAGCAAGCGCGCGCTTTGCCTCTTCCAGTGCGTTTTCTTTCATGCCGGCCGCAAGATACGCCTGAGCTAGCTTCATGCGCGGCTCGGCCGCCCGCGGAGCGAGGCTTATAGACTTCTTGTATAGCATAATTGCCGTCAAATCGTCCGCCGTCTGCATCGAGGCATCCCCCTGATCGTCAAGGCTCTTTGCATCGGCGCTCATTTGCCCACCAGGCTGAGGAAGGGAAGCGGCAGAATCCGAAGATTCACCCGGCGAACTCGATCCAGGTGTTTGATCTACCGCCGTTGACGGTGATTGGTAGGGCGTCGCAGTAGGGTACGCGGCGATGCTTGAACTGGTGACCCCTGTGATCGTAATGATCGGAGCACCACCAGAGACCTGACTTTCGTTGGACGGCGACGACACTGCTGCAGGTGGCAAAACCCCCGACACAGAGCTTAGAGGCGCTGGAGAAGTGGAAGGAACAGTCGCCTGCTCTACAACTGGAGCCACGGGAATTTGTACCGAGGGAGATTCCGGAGTCGCAGGAACCGCCGAGACAGCCGGCGTAGAAACCACCGTCGCCTGAGCGACGGCCGGAGCAGCGGGACCAGAGACATCAGGGGCAGACGCCGTAGGTTCCGCAACGGTTGGCGGCGTCACGGATGTCGTAACGATTGTCGGTTGCCCCAGAGCAGCCTCGGAAGGCGGGAGTTTAGACTGTGCGATAACCGGAGGTGTAGGAGCTGAAGGATGATCATTTTTTGTTGGAATGGGCGCAGTCGGAACGGAATGAGCCGGCCCAACTGTTTGTGCTGTCTGCGTCAGGGTTGAATCTATTGGCGGCGACAGTACTGCTGATGAGTCAGGCAGATCCGCAGCGGACGATGGGCTGATAGTGAGATTCGAGCTAGGCATTGGCGATTGCGACGAAGAGGACGCAGGTGCAATATGGAGCGCAGCGGCCAGTGGCAACGGTTGTGTGGATGAAGGCGACGGCGGCGATACGTTCGGGTTATGCGGCGCCACAGCGCCTGCCGAGATCGGCGGAACGACTATCGTAGAGTCGGGAGTCGCCGGTACCAAAGGGGTTACCATCACCGAAGCAACTTGCGGAGTCAAGGCAGGTGCTACTGCACTAGCTGCCGTTGGAGGCGCGGCGGTGGTCGTCACCGCGGTTGACTGCTGCGCCTGTCCATCGGGACGTGCGGCAGGCGTTATAGCGACTGGTATGTTTGTCGGACGTGCCGTATTAGTGTCAGGCAAACCATTGGACGGAGCAGGCGGAGACCAGTTCTCGATAAGCTGGGCAATGTCGGAAGCGGCGTCTTTTATGTCCTCTGCCTTGCCAATACTCTGCTCGACGCCGGTAGCTGCTTCAAAAACCTGCGCATTGACCTTTTTGCCGCGACTGTCAGGCGCTAGTACGACGTAATACTTAGCACCAACGGCAATTGTAACGTTCGACTCGTCTGCAGGTGTCGAGACATTTGCAAGAGGAACAGACAGCGCCGCTGTGTAAGCGGCAAGCGTGAAAGTTGGTAGATCGGGATTAAATAACAGTACTTCAAGCCGTTTGTCATCCCGCAATGCATCACGGGTGTCAACGACAATCTTAGGAAGGTCATCCCCATACGCCGCAGGATTATCGAAAAGAACGACTGGAATTGCGGGCGGTGGTTTCGCCGATGACTGCGCGAAGACTTGGCCGCTTTCATAGCAACAAAGTCCAACGACTAGCACAAGGGGGGACAGAAATCTCTTCATTGACTCTGTTTGCATATTTCAATGGCTACCTGACACGCCTCAATGCCTCGCTTTGCCTGATCGGAGTCGCGACCATTGGCAATGTCCTGTTGATAGGCTGCAACCGCCGACTCGTAGGCCGCTTCCGCGGATTTGTAATTGCCCGCATCCTGCATCGTCAGCCCTTTTTGCTGCAAGGACGCACCGGCGTCCTCACGAAGCGAAATAGCGTTACCCTCGTTATCGGACGGTGTCGGGGTTGACTCATTCGGGTTAGACGAAGCTGTCGCGCCGTGTACTGTAATATAGATGTGCGATGCCGGTGGAGCAGGCAGACTGTCACCGTCGCCAGATTGAGATCCATCATTAACGCTATTTTCCTGAGGCTGTTCACCAACCATTACAACGTGGTCGTTTTCCGGCTGCGCTTGAACGACTTCAACGACATGGTTAGGGACAATGGATGCCGGCACTGCCAACGGCTTGATGGTCTCAACCGACGGCATCGGTGTGGGCGAACTCACCTGTTTTTGGACTTTCGGCACCACATTCGCTGCAGCCAATTGACTTTGTGCTGCGGCTGCCCGAGCTAATTCATTTTGACGTTGAATGATAAACGGATCGGGAACGACGCCAGTTGATGGAGTCGGTAAGCCAGCCGACTGCTGCAAGACGGGCTGAGAAGAAACTGCCGGTGCGTGCATCGCACCCGGCAGCGAAGCAACTGTACTAACAGGTTCGTATTGCTGTACAGGGGCGGGCTTCAT
This sequence comes from Armatimonadota bacterium, assembly GCA_003134215.1. Taxonomy (GTDB): domain Bacteria; phylum Armatimonadota; class Armatimonadia; order Armatimonadales; family Capsulimonadaceae; genus BOG-944. Next base: position 1,240 of record PLAD01000206.1, on the reverse strand, counting down.
TCTGCTCCAAATGGAGCCAACTCCGACGACCAGAAGAACAAGACCAACGAGTAACCCACCTGCGAAAGGCAAAGCCGGGTACCGTCGAATGGCCTGCAGCAACAGCGGCGGCATCAATTGATAGGTCAGCGTCGGCGTTACAGCTTTTTGCCGGATGCCCCGAAGAAGATTCTCCAGCTTTTCTGCATCGGCAATACTGTCCGGATTCAGTTGAACGACACGTTCGAACGCCTCGATGGCCTTATCGTCTTTTCCCTGTTTTTCGTAGAGACAGCCAAGAAGTGACAGTGCGGATGAGCTGTAGGGATCGACTTTCAGAGCAGCTTCACACGCCAGGATCGCACCACTGACATTTCCCACCTCATTGTGCCAGAACGCCATGTCCAGTAGCAGCCGAAGCTTGTCAGGCTCCGCCGGCGGCTCCGTCATCTCTATGTTCAGCAGCTTCGAGGTTCTAGAGGGCGCAAGACGTGCTTCATCTTCGAAGGACAGGATTTTGCGTCCGCATTCGCGGCAATAGTTACTTTCTTGTGGATTTCTTGAACCGCAGTCTGTACAGTACATTTGGACGATAAAGGACTTTCTGAAATTCTGTGTCTAACGTTCGTCAGCGGAGAACAGACACGGGGCCGATAGAGCGACGCGCAAGCGGATGTAATACTATACTGATTCTAATGAAGGCATGGACCTTCGAAATTGAACAGAAATATCCGAGGCAGGGATTCTCCAATTTGACACAGACCACATCCGCCCCGAATACAAAAATCTAGGTCGAATATCATAGCCCGGACTCCAGTCAAGCGCGAAAATTATACCTTTTTCCGATAAGCGAGGGGATATTCTTTAGTACGACCCAAGGCGCTTTATTGGATTTTATGTGGCCAAGGTTAGAACCGGAAGAACTACTTATGTCGCGCTGCCTCAACTATAATCCCAACGGATTGGAAATGTACGATTGTGCCCGGCCCAGTAAATGCGTCACTGGCGGTCAGCCCTCCGAGCAAATGTCGTTCGGAGAAAAGTTTAGCATCACGGACCGCTCATATCGACCGACGTTCGGAACGACGAAGGCTTAGAAATCTACTTTTTTTTCCGGGCACGATTTCCGGTGAGGCAATGCGAAAATGTCCTGTTTTTGCTCTGATTTTATATTGTTTTGAGCTCAATTACGCCTTTCGCATGCAATGATCTTAGGGGCAGACTGCTCACAGTGTTGTGGCTCGTCGGCTGCGCGCCGCAT
>PLAD01000324.1 GCA_003134215.1 Armatimonadota bacterium | reverse complement strand
GCCTTCTAAATCGACAATTCGCAGCAATTGGCCTTTGTCCACCGGGTGTATCCACGACTCTCCAGCCGGGATAATTTCACTGTATACTGCCTCTTCGCAGCGTAAGTCGCTCTTAACAATCTTGCCGCTGGTCATAGAAAGTATCGCTCCGTTAAATTGAAACCACGCTCGTTTTCGGGTCGGAAAGTTCGGCAAATGTCGGTTATTGACGGAGGTGGAGACTTTTTGACTGTAAGCCTCACGGGCTTTGGTGAATAGACTGGGTTGGGATCCATCGGGTGCGGGCAGGTGCTGAGGATCAGCAAAACATTCATTTCGGCACGAAGTTCGATTTTGCTCCCGGCAGGAGAGTGGTTGGGAACGTAAGTCATATTTCCGTCGAGGCCAATCAAGACTTTGCTGAAGAAATTCACGTTGGGACAGATGTCGCGCTTGCCCAACCCATATTTCTCCAGTTCAATTAAGAAGCTGTCATAGGAGTTACGATGGAAATCGTTACGATGCTCCTGATATCGGGCCGAGCCGTATTTGGCATCCAAAAGCTGTGAGTTTAAGCATCCCCCTAGCGGATCGTGCCAGCCAATACTATCATCGGTGATCGACAGCAATACGCGACCCATGTCAGAATAGAGAACATTGCCCTTGGTGAGTTTTGCTATATGCTGGGCCTTCAATGTGTCGGGAATATTTAGCCGTTCCGATGGGCAGTCATTGTTGTACATGATCGCACCGACATTCGCCGATCCCTCGATGTCGGTGATAGTGAGCGCTGTGCCGCGTTTGAGAATATGGGTCCAAGCGGCGCCCGGGTGTACAATATCCTCAAAAAGAATTAATTCTGACAATTTTTCCTCCCCGGCTATATTGCCCTCGCTGACGGCTGTACACCCCAGTCGTAAGCATATTTGATCATCTTTGCGACCTGAAGCGATTCTATTCGCTGTATTCCTGCAATGGGACTCAGACGCTCCTCTAAAAAGGTCAACAACTCCATATTGTTATGAAACCACGCTTCCACAACAACATCGTAACTTCCCAGCGTGATGCCGGCGAAACGGATCTCCGACATTTCGGCCAGCGCCCGCTGGATATCGTTAATGTAAGTATGGTCGATCTGAATTCCAAGGATTGCGACGATATTGAATCCGAGCTCGAAAGGCGCTGCGACCGCCACTATCTTAATGGTTTGGCTTGCCAATAGACGATCGACCCGCCTTCGAACAGTCGGTTCGCTGCTCCCAACCGATTCTGCTACTTCGGCATTCGTGAGGCGAGCATTGTCTTGCAAAACAGCAATGATCTTATGGTCGAGATCATCAAGGCTAATCGGAGTCAGCGGCTTCGCAGTCTCTAACGTTGTGACGGTTTTCAATAGTTAAGTTCACCAATCTGATGTAAATTCGTCATTCGATTGTGATTATACCAGCATTTCGTCAATTTGATTCAATCATTTTTGAAAACGCTTGACACAATTTGTTTAAAGAAAGTACACTCTCCTCACCTCTACGACGAGACACACTGTACTATCAGGCACTGTCGCCGTTACATTATCACAAGTTTCAAAACGCTCGGGCTCAAAGCTGATCCCAATTGGAGCATGGCGCTCTTTACGTATCTCAGCGGACAAATGTCTGCTATTTTATTTGAAGGGTAGATTAGCTATGTTAACAAAACAACGGACGAAGGTTTTACTGCCTGCAGCCGGTTTACTGGCAGCTTTGAGTATTGTTTTTGCACCTGCAAACTCGACTTCGTCATCGACCAATTCAATCGGTTCTATGTTCATTTCCCCCGCTTTCGCCGACTCCGCGCCGCCAATTACGATCGGCTATTCGGACTGGCCAGGATGGACGTGTTGGGCGATCGCCCAAAAAGAAGGCTTTTTCAAAAAGCATAACGTCAACGTTAAGCTCGTGTGGTTTCCGAATTACACAGATTCGCTGAATGCATTTGCAGCCAATCAGATTGACGGAAATGCTCAGTGTTGGAGCGACACGATGGGGCCGCTAGCTCAGGGGCAGGCCGCAAAAGCTGTTCTGATCAACGATAATTCGGCGGGTAACGACGCTGTCGTCGCCGGACCGGGAATCAACTCCATTAAACAGCTTCGAGGCAAGAAGGTTGCGACGGAGCTCGGAACGGTTGAGCAGTTTTTGTTGGACAAAGCTCTGGCTGCAAACGGCAAGACCGAACGTGACATCCAATATATCAATATTAAAGTGCAGGATTGCCCGGCCGCGATGACTTCGCATCAGGTAGATGCGGTTGCGGTATGGGAGCCGAATAAGAGTCAACTTCTCGCTCAGATGCCGGGAAGCCACGTGATCTTTGACAGCAGGTCAATTCCAGGGCAGATTCCCGATCTACTTGTTATGCAGACCAAGGTAATAAATGCCCGTCCCAAAGACATCCAAGGCGTTGTCGACGCTTGGTATGACATGGAAGCGTGGTGGCGCGCCCACCCCGATCAAGCTGTCAAAATCATGGCCGATACAGCGCAGGATCCGGGCACTCCGGCGCAGCAGATTGCTTTCTACAAGAGCTTTATTAAGGGAACTCGCATCTTTGACGCTGTCGAGGCAAAAGCCGCCTTCACAAAGTCCAATAAGCCGACTTCACTCTATGATAGCGGCCCTTCTATTTGCCAGTTTTTGTATCTTCAGCAGCAGATTGGCAAGATTCCGAACTTTGCTGCTGCAATCGATCCTGAATTCGTCGATGCCGCAGTTGCGAAGGGGGAGGGTAAGAAGCCCCCATACGATTACACTCTAAAGGTGGACTGAGTCCACTGCGACGGGGGGAATTTTAGCTCATGGCACCGCTCACAGAAGAAAGAATAAAATCAGCACCGGCGGCATCGCTGCCGGTGCGCCGTCGAAAAATCTCCTTATTCAAGCTCGGGGAGGATATTCCCCGATGGCTTTATTTTACAATAGCGGCTGCATCTTTTTTAATNNCTTCCGACCCCTTCCGATATGTTCAGTGCAGGGGTCCAAGAATACCAAAGCGGATATCTTTTGCCGGATATCGAAATTAGTATATATCGGATCAGCATGGGGTTTTTTCTGTCTGCTCTTCTGGCGATTCCTATAGGAATCCTGATGGGGGCGTACAAGACATTTGAGGCGGCGCATGAGCCTTTTGTTGGTTTCGTTCGTTACGTGCCGGTTCCGGCTCTTATTCCTCTGGTCATGGTGATGGCCGGAATTGGAGAGCCGGCAAAAATCTTGTTAATTTGGCTTGGAACGTACTTTCAAATGGTCCTTGTCGTT
>PLAD01000186.1 GCA_003134215.1 Armatimonadota bacterium | reverse complement strand
CGTTTTATAGGGGGAATGCCAAACCAGCAATAAAGGCTTATTAGCCAACGCTGCGCGACAAACCCATCTGAAGGTAGTTATTTACGACTACGAGAGACTAGAAATAGCCGCCTTTTACGACCTAGAGAACGCGTTTGATATTGGCAGCATCCTGCCGGCTTTCGACGCGGATGCAAGCCGGAACAAACATTACGATTTCGAACTAGCTCGTCAGTACGTCATGGACAACTATTCCTTGGAGGAGTTAGCTGGAATTTCGGAGATAACGGCCGAGTGATGCCCATAAGCCTAAGACTTAATCCCATGTTCACCAAAAGGAAGGCGTTTACATCCATAATTATCTAATCGCCGTGGCACGAGCGATTGGCGAACTTATGATCGATTCGAAGCCCCCAGCGGCCAGACAAAAATATTTCTGCTGGAGTTGCCCGAATGGACGAGGCGGTGGGAGTGGATCATGTGCAGGCGCGTATCAGGTTGCGTGCGTCGAAAGAAAATTAAAAACTTTATGTGGATTTTCTTATCTAACTCATTTTTGTCGATTGTCAAGCATCGGGATCTGCCGGAATCGCTGCTGGTACGGGCGCGGTTGGAAGGCGACATCACCAACGTCTTTCCGGACGCTGCCGTGTTTCAGGATCGAATCGCCGACTATCGGTTTCGGGCGATCATCCCGCGGGCGGTGGTAGGACAGGCTTTGCTGGCAGCGGCGGAAGCCATCGACTACACCAATTTCAAAAATTCAGTGCCCAACCCGGTACGTCACGATGCCTATATGGAAGTCTGGTCCGTGATGCAAGAGCTACAGGATCACCGACCCTAGGTTGCCTTGGCTACGTTAGGCGCTCCTCGCTCGCAGCATGCAACACACGCGCATATTTGTTTTTCGGGCCCCCTCCTTTCTGAGCACGGCTCTTGAATGGAGCCGTTTGAAGAGAGGAGGGTTGGGGAGGTGAGCTCTCCACGCTCGTCGCGCCGGGATTGCTTCGTTGGCGGCGGTGGCATAGTCAAGGAATGAGGGTAGAGACGAGCTCTACGCCCTACAGGGGGGTCCGAGCTTGTTTCTGCCCAATCCGGGACGTTCACCAAAGCAGCGATCGTTGCGCGTGGAGTGGTCCGGCCCTGACGCTATGTCTACTGCGAAACATGGCGGCATTGCCTTCACTCTGCCTTCTCCTCATCCTCCGGCTGTTTGATGTTTTTAATCAGCTCCCCCGGCGCATAAATGCGGGTGACGGTCATCGGGACGAAGGATCCGTCGTCGGTCGCCTGTTCTTCCCCGAACTTTAAAAATTGCCCCATTTCGATGGGGTGTGGAAAATACAGTTGGTCTACGAACGGAACCGTCTCAATCCAATCCTGGATCGCCCTACGGTTCTCCGCCGGGCCTAATACCAGCATTTGCTCTAACTCGTCGTAACCGAAGTCAATGAACAGGGAGTGCGACCGACCTTCGAAATCCGTATGCATCGTGGTGGTAAACAGACCATTTTGCAGAACCCTTATCTCCGAAACCTCAACCGAAGAATAACCAACCACGGTCTCGTTGCCAATGCCATGTCGGAGCATTGCGAGAGCCAGGTCCGGCCGGGCAATTATTTCGTTCTCATTGTTAGACATGGAATTGGTTAGCTTCTAATGAATTTACATTACGCCGAAATCAGGATCAACCGGCAGAGCCGGTCTGTGGCAGGTTTTTTTGACGCCCAATCCAGAGTCCCGAACGTCGTCTGGTTCTACGGCGGTAATGCCAATTCCTTCTGCATTACGTTGCAATTTGGGTCTTCGCCACTTTCGGTGCACCTGCTGCATGAACAAACGTGTGGAATCTAGCCCGCTCAGCCGTTATGACGTTTAGGCATGTAATCGGCTGCGGACACATAACCTGTTCGATTGCTAAAATAATATAAAGCGGAACTCAGCTTTACAGTTACAAATAGTGTCAGTTTGAAAAACGCATATAATCTGTAATATCATACGCAATTACAAGAAAAATACAGAATACGATTGAAACTTCTACTTATTCTACTTATTATCCTTCATTTATAACTTGCATTTCCCTGTGTGTTAACATGATATGAGACATCTTACTACACTAAAGTATGATCTCTCTGGGCGGAGAAACGACAGTTTATTACATGGCTGCTCTGAATGGTTCTGGAATCTATCCTATCGATTCGGTTGAGGGTCAAACCCGTTTGCATAGTCTGCTCCCGTTGCCGTAGTTAAAACAGATCCGCCACTCTTGAACCAATCGTGTGCCATTGACAGAGCGTTCCGCGAGCTGGTGCTCCGTGGAAATTCGGGACATTTAACTTGACATCGGTAAGTGGCACAGCCAGCAGGTCGGCGACCCTACCCAAGCATCCGTCGTACCGCGATCCCCATGTTCCGTAGAAATGTTCGATACTGGTTCTGGGCAGAACTATTCCGCACACTCGGTGGACTTCAGTGTCAGACATCCAATAGCTGGCGTAGACGTAACCACCGTTGTGCGCTAATTTGAGCAGGGCATTGAGCCGCCGCTTTCCCATCGGACTGTGGTCGTTCGGATTCATACTACTATTGTCTTTGTCGGGAGGCAGCGTTCCATGCTTGTTGTCTGGACTGTGGATCGCTACAAGACGTTTCTCCCATATTAGGTCGCGGGTTGCTTGATCGATGCCGATTACCATCGTATGGCGTGAGTAGTAGGTATCCAAAGTGTTTCCTCGTATAGTGATGTAAGAATTCTATTGGACTGCCGAATCCCTCCATCAGCCAATCAAGCTTTATTTAAGCCCAATTTTTCTCGGTGGTATTTTTTCGAATCGCCCCAATATAATCCGAAAGCGATATTTTTGACTCCCCCAGGGGTCTCGTTGCGCAAAACAGCAGAGGCTCAAAAGGCATCCCGTGGCGAAGGCGATCGACAATCCCGGTGTATCCGCCGAAAAGAACCGAAATCCACTGAGCGATCCACACGCTACGATGACGTTCGACCCGAAGTCGCCATTTCCAAATCCGTTGGGACCCTGTGTATACCAATCGAACTCGCCGCTGGACGGATCATAGCTTGTTTGCCAACCCGTTGGCGACACGATATTGGTCGTGGCGAGGCCCGCCGGGTCAAGGTAAAAGTACTGCTGTTAAAAAGGGTTTTTGTTATGCGAGTTTGCGACACTCGGTATGGTTTCGCTATAATGTCTAAGCGGAAAGGAATTTAGTATGACCATTTACGAACTGTATGACAGTGCAATCAAAACCTTGCCGGTTGATGAGCGTTTGCGATTGGCTCGGCTGATACTTGATGACGCTACCTCTGATACATCCACGGACACTGGGGATTCTAAAGCCTATTTGGCTAGGCTGATCAAAGAAGGCATTGACAGCGGTCCCGCAACCCCATGGACAATTGATGACGTCGAACAGATTAAGCAGAGCGTAACAGCCCGATCCGCCAGTCGGCTTGGCTGATTCAATGCTCAACATTGTTAAATATCCCCGTGCTGTGGTCGACATTACCGAAGCTGCGATTTATCTTGACGAATATGCCGGGATCGACATAGCCATCCGTTTTGTCGAGTTATGTGATGACGCCTTTTCGCAACTCGCAGCCGCACCCGGCATCGGCGTCCTTCGCACCGTTCCAGGTTATCCCGGAGCTAGAACATGGCGAGTGCGTCCACATCAACATCTGATCGTATACATGGCAACGGATTCGACTCTAGAGATCATACGTGTAATCCACGGAGCACGCGACATAGACGCGATACTCGACGCCCCGTCTCCTAGTGTAGGAGCAACCCCACCGGAGACTGAAAATATCTAACCTCCTAGTTTCACAAAAACCAGGGCAGCGGAACGGCTTGATTCGTGCTTAAATGGGGCGATTTGTGCTCAACATTGACCGCCTCGTTCACACCGAGGAGGNNGTGACTTTAGGACCCGGTAACGTATGGAAGAATTTAGCTGCTCTTTAACCGTCGAAACGTAAGCACCTGGTCGTTGACGATGATCTGAAGAGTGTTGATGTCCATGATGTGTAAGTCGCAGTGCTCGTAAAGCGGGTTTCCGGGGGGGCCGACGAGCACTTGAACGACAAATCCGGGTGGGGCTGTGCCTGGCGCCTGTTGGCTAGCGTTAGGCATATTGCCGACGCCTGAAAAGTCCGCAGAATAAACCACTGGCGTTCCGGCTGGAAAACCGTCAGCCGCCTTTTCGCTGACCAGTTGAAATGGGTTGCTGTACGAACTTGGGTCGAGGTCTAATTTCACCCTCTGACAAAGGTCAGCCGAAACACCGGGGGGAACGTTCACTGCTGCCCATTCACCAGCCAGAGTGACAACACGCAGCCAGCGAAAATCAACAAAACGCAATGGATTGAGCTCACTGTCGATCTCGACTCCGTATATCTGGTCCGGGTTCTTTAGCGGGAGGACGACGAAGCCGTGATCAGGATCCCCGTTCTGATTATCGGGCAACTGTACGTTCGATGCAACCGGCTTAAAGTTTCCGTTGCTGTCTTTCGTCAGTCCGTCGTAGACACGGAGATAGAGGCCACTGCTGACCGTTAGCTTCAGCTCGCGACCGGATAGGTAGAGACTCTGAGTAAATCCGTCGGCCGGGTTGCTGCTCGTCGTATCGGTGTACAAAGAGGGCGGCGCGTCGGACGTAATATTAAAAGCATCGTCGTCGGCTTCAATTGTGTAGTAGGGAAAGTCTCCGTCGCCTGCATGCTCGATATTGTCGAACTTGTCTTTGATTTCACTGTCATAGAGCCAAAACTGCTCAGGCATCAACTGAATTTTGCTGAACTTTTCAGTGCTCGACTCAGCGTTGAGCGATGAACTGTAGGGAAGCAGTCCGCCCTCTGGAAACATTTGGTCGGCCTCGCCGGGCGTTTCTTTATATGTCTGTGTTAGGGAAGGAATAAACGCCAAAATCTTGTGGCTGAACGGCGGGTCATACGGGCAGTTTGGATCATCTACATAAACCGCGACATTAGGACCATCCCCGGACGGTCGCGGTATCGGCCCGGCAGCGTACGCGACCACCGCGTGCCCGTTGGCGGTTCCGTCCTGATTTCGGAGGTACACATTGATCAGCTGCGGCAGGTTGCTCGCTTTCATTGCGTCCACAACGCTGTAATACGTGGCATCCGGAATCTTATCGTAGTTGTCAAGCGTGATCATTTGGTCATGGACAGTGGTGCGAAAGGCCAACCAGTCCCAGAAGTTGCGTTTATTGCCGTCGCCTTTCAAATTCTGTAAGACACAGGTCAGTCGGTAGCCTTTTGCGTCGGCGAACCAGAACTTGGGATCAATCATTGGATAGCCCGAAAAATGATCGTCGTTGAAGTAGGAGAATAGCGGGCCGTGGGCGCTTTTTTCGTTCTTGAAGTACCAGATATTGAAGACGCTCTGGCCATTGCATTCACCTCCGTCGGTGATGGCCGAGCCGGCGTTGACAAACGGGCAGTTGTCTACTCCAGGGCGATAGCCGGTATCGAAATAAAGAGTCGGAGATGTGGAAGCAGTCGGCGCAGCCCTCACATTGGTCTTTACCCGCGGGGCTTGATCAGCAAAAGCCATACGCGTGGAACTCGATAAGAGTACGGACGCAATTAAGACGGCTACGGACACCGACGTTCTTCTCGTAATCATATTCGTTTAAATAGTCAAAATTTTCTCAGCACTCGTTGTCGTAATTTTACCTTCAATCGATTAGACGAAGAGTTGAGGTTGGACTATAAAGTTCGTGCTGTAGAGAGTCTCACTATTGAACGCAAAATAAAAACTTGAACATGCTCATAAAGAGCTTGTGCTTTGAATAATCTCGAAGGTATATTATTAAATGAACAC
>PLAD01000253.1 GCA_003134215.1 Armatimonadota bacterium | reverse complement strand
GCTATCGCGGTAATAGTGGTTTCAGCGGGGGCAATAGCGGCAGCTTTCACGGCAATGGTGGGTTCAGTGGTGGTAATAGCGGCAGCTTCCACGGCGCCGGTTGGTTCGGCGGGGGCAATAGCGGCGGCAGTTACCACGGCGGCGCAACTGGCGGCGGGGGATCACATGGCGGCGGACGTCACTGACGCTGCGGATGGGTGCATTGGTTAAACACATCGGAGGGGAATCCCGGCGAGTCAAGGCTCGCTTGCCCATGCGTTTCGGGAACAATTACTATTGAAAACTCGTCAACATAAACAATACTATGCATGCGACTGCATGTATCGTTTGACAGTTAATGATGTACTGAACGCGAAGGACTTTAGAGATGAGTACTTACAATCAGATCCAGGCAAAAGGTAAGCTCCTAGGATATGGAGTGATCGGCCTTCTGAGCTTAACCGCATTCACTGCGGCATCGTCGGCAGCGCGGGCGGATGACTCGTACACAATGGCTCCGCCCGTTGCAGACTACGGTTCGGCTGATCCTGGAGACTCGAACACGGTTCCGCCATCCGGGGAAGGTCCTTACAACTCTTCTCCACCGTCGTCGTACCAGGTGCAGCAGCCGGACAATCCAGCGTCGCAGGATACTCAGCCTCAGTCAGACGAATCCACCCAGCCGCAGGCCCCTGATTCGATCGACCAGCCCGCGCCCCCGTCGGTCGACCAGAACAACTCGGCGCCCGTTGAGTCCTCTTCGGCAGCTAGTTCGGTATTCAACTGGAAGGACACGCCTGCTAACCAACAAATTCCGATCACGCGAGCAGTCTTTGACCACGGAGGATACCAACTCTACGACTCGGTTGGCGAGACCATTCTCGTACCGTTCACACACGACAATCTCTACGTGATGAAGTTTGCGGTCACTCAAACCGGCTCAATGTACTTCGTCAACACAGGAAGCGCTCCGGTCCTCTATGTGCCGGAAAATGGGTTTCTCGAAAATGCGACCGTTCCAGGGGCAAAGTGGTATCCATTCACACCTAACTTCCTGCCCGACGATCCTGTTTACTTGGGGATCGCCCCCGACTACTCCGACTATGTCTCAACCGGCTGGTATCCAGACATGGACTGCTATGGCGGCTACTACTGTGACGACGACGAGGGAGATTTCGGTCCGACGCTCGGTTTTAGCATTGTTTTCGGGTCGAACAGCTTCTACGGATGGGGCGCCTACAGCGACTACGTGGCCGGATATCCAGCGCCGTACCATCTAGGCTTCTATCGTCCAGGCATCTATCGCCGAGCGTACGACGGCAATGTCGGTGGCCGTTCCTTCCACGGCGCCGGCTTTTCTTTCAGTTCGAGCGGTTACAGAGTTGGCACGAACGATGAGGCATTTGGACGATCCGGCGGCCACAGTGGAGGAAACCGATTTAGAGGATCGCTCGATGGATATTTTCGAGGTGATTTCGGAACTCGAGGCGGCTTCAGCAGTAATAACCGCTCTTACCGCAGCTATGGCTTTTCCAATAGGGAGAGTTTCCGCGGAAGTTCCGGCTCTAACGGAATGAGTTTCCGCAACGGTGGATTCTCAGGATTTTCCACTCGAGGAGAAGGCTTCCGTGACAACGGAGCTTCGGGATTCTCCTATCGAGGCGGCGGCTCAATTAGTGGTAATCACGGTGGCGGCGGGTTTGGCGGTGGCCGCCGTTGATGCTGTTTGTTACAGCACGGACACTAAAGGGCAGGCGAGCAAGCGAGTGTTCGACTGCCCTTTAGTTTTTTTGATCGATGACGGTAGAGTACTTGCAGATATGTGAAATTGCTCTTGCGAGTGAGAACACAGATCTTACCTGTAGAAAGTCCCGCTGTGCTGATCCGTTGCAGCGGAGACCCATGATATATAACACATCCCAGCTCCTACGAGCAGAGAGATTGCAGCCTGCGGGTTTGCTCGCGAGCCGAGAACAGCGATTTCCGGAGCACCTGGATCGTACCAAACATCGGCGTTTTGCCCCACTTCGTATCCTTTCCACCAGGTGCCGTAGACGCTGCGTACGGTATAATCGGCTCCGTCCACCGTGTACATCGCATACGTGTAATACCTGCCGGAAAGTCTGTTCCATCCGTTGTAGCCGCCGACACCGCCGAAGCCGGTGTAACTATTGTCCGACCACCCGCCGTCATTCGGTTGAAAGTCTATAGCAGTAACAAGACCGTTAGTTTTTGACCCCCGGATAATGAGATCGATCTGCTTCCAAAGGTTGAATGCCGCCACGCCGATCAATACAGCGCTTGCTATTCCAAAGCACAAACTGACAAATTCAAAACCGTAGAGCATTTGCGGAAGCAACGCCAGCAAGACCGCAAATGAATTGACAACATAAACGGGAGCCATGTTCGGCTTGGAAAGCGGCGCTGGCTTCAGGTAGTCGATCGGCGTTACAGCCTGTTGCTCTGCGTGAGAATGGCTTGGCATAGGCGGGAGGCCAATCGGTTCGATTGGTCGATGGCACCTCACGCACAGCGACGCCGTATCGTCGTTTATTTCCTGACAGTTGTCGCACATCCACATGAGTGAGACCTTGTTTACGGCCCAACTGCCCTCAGGACAAACGACCCGCCCAGCGGCTTTCCTGTGCCGACATGTATATCATGATCGCCGACCCATGCGGCGCTATAGTCCGAAGGTCCGGAAACCTGGGTGCTGGCGAACAAAGTCGTCATTGTCGCAGATGTATTCGCCCGTCCGATCAGCGGGGTGCCGTCGGACGACGACAGAAGAGCTAAACCGTCGCCCGATCGATCTGTCAGAGTCAGCCAGTGCAGACTCCGCTTTGAGGCCCGGAAGGAGACGTCAGTCGACTGTGCGGAACCGTAAGGCTCGCCGATATGTCCTGCTGGGTAATCGGTGAAGTACGAATCCCTCAACCAGGTCATTTTGCTCAGTTGAGACGGCGTCGAAAACTTGAGCCCCTCTTCCCAGAGGCTGAAATCCGGCGCTGTCCACGCAATCGACCAGGAGACTCCGATTTCTGCGTCCGGCTGAACAGCATAAGTGGCATTGAATTTCCCAAGAGGCGCGCCAGTATCGCCGGAAGCGACATCGGATTTAACCGAGACAGTGACAACTCCGTTAGCATTCGGTGGACTTGCCGTCACAGCCGCGTTCGAAGTTATCGGAGGCCGCTTCGCCTCATAATATTTTTTGTCATTGCTTGCCTTTAGTTCGCCGAGATTAATAATCGGCCCACCCACCAGCACGTCTTTTCCATTTATCGACCATTCCGTAATCGTTCCATCCATCTTATTAAAGACCACCTTTTCCAGTCCGTTCGAAACAATCAGTGTGCTCGTTGCGTCCGAAACGGTGAGGGTTGAACCGGCGGCATGCGCCGACGGAGGAGCTGGTTGCGGAGATCCGTCTACAGCAAGGTTCGCCGCGATGACCGATGTGCCGTCCGGGTGGTCGAAATCAATTCTCAAGACCGTCGTGCCGCTCGGCGCCGGGAAACTCGCCAACACCGATTGCAGCGGCGGACAAGAGATATGTTGGCTTCCCGACTGCAGCGCCTTACTGCCGTTGTATGCGGTCCATCTGGTCGTTAGTTCGTTCAGATCGGTGAATGAGTACCGGTTCGTGATCGGTATAGAAAATGTGCCGTTTGTTGCAGCGATGGTTTTGACTCCGACTTGTACGGGGCTGTATACTTGCTTGACAATCCACCACTCGGGCTTAAGGTTGCGGTAGGCATCCACTATGCCCTTGTTATTTTCTTGACGCAGTTGGTTCAGGCCGTACCAGTACTCGCTTGTTTTGTCAGAGTTTTGGTCGGCAATGCCCTGGTTCTGCCACTCCCAGATAAAGGAGCCTAAGATGTTAGGGGCGTCCCAGATTTTATCCCACACGTTGCCCAGTGCTTCGGACCAGAGATCGGATGCACCCGGATCGTAGTCCTGTGTTTCCTTCCGGTAGAAGATATGTGGATTCTCGGAGTAGTTGAATATCCTGTTGGTGTCTTTCACGTCTGCATCTACATCGCTCGGATCGGGGTAGTGGCTGTCTGCCCATTCCTGTCCTTTGATCTGATCAGGCGACATCTGGGAGACGAACGCGGGGCGGGTTGGATCGGTCCCCCGCACATAATCGAACACCGTCTGTTCGTCAGCCCCATAAGGATTTTCGTTGCCGATACTCCAAGCCAGCACGCACGGCCTGTTTTTATCTCGCGCCAGTGNNGCATCAAGTAGGGTGTGTAAGCCGGGTCCTTCACTGAGTTGCGGATCCAACAAAATGGGATCTCATCGAGAATATACATTCCCCGTTCTTCACAGAGCTCAAGGAACCGTTCGGAGTGATTATAGTGGCTGGTCCGAATCGCATTGATATTGGCGGCCTTCATCAATGTCAGGTCTTTGTTCCACTCGGTATCCGATAGAGCAAAACCTTTGTCGGCCCAGTAGTCGTGCCGGCATGTACCCGTGCATTTGATCGGAACTCCATTCCAGAGGACGACATTATTTTTGACATCGATCTGCTTAAAACCGAAGCGCTGCTCGACTCGCTCCACATCGCTCCCACCGCTTGTTAGATGGAGGACAAGATAGTAAAGATTGGGTTTTTCCGCCGACCACAGGGCAGGCGCTCGCACCGGCATCGAAAGCGACACGATCGCGCTCCCGGTCGTATCGGCTGTTCCAATCCCAGTAACTTGCGTCCCAGCATGTGCGCCGGATGTACTCTGTAGAGTGCCGTCGATCGCGACGCTGCTCCCTGCCGGCGCCGATACATCGACCGTCGCAGTCAAAGTCGCATCCTTGTAGTCCGCGCTGAGCGGCGTTTGGACAGTGATATCGGCGATATGCGTCTGCGGCACTGCAATCAATGCAGTTTCGCGGAAGATGCCTCCCATGCACTGAAAGTCTCCGGTCTCGCAGTCGTCGCTCGGGGTGGTCTTCGAAACCCGCGCGGCAAGCAAGTTGGCTTGACCCGGTTTTATCAGGTCTGTCACATCGACGTCGAACGCAGTATATCCACTTTCGTGATATCCAGCGCGCTGACCATTTACATAAAGCTCCGCGCCGTCCAGTGCACCGTCGAAACGCCAGTAAATCTTTCTACCGGTCCATGATGCCGGAATAGTGACATAGCGTCTATATTGGCCAACCGTATCGTCGACGCTTGCGTAGGTCGGAAGCGAATAACCGAGAATTTCCCAGTTCGAAGGAACCGTAATCTTGTCCCATGCGGAGTCGTTGAATGATTGCTGAGTGAATGCATCGAGTGTAGCTTGAGCGGTGTCACCCGCCGGCGGGAGCGGAACCTTCCATATCGTGTCTTGACCTTTGTCCAGGTAATGCACCTCACACTCACGGATTGAAGCCCATGCATCTGCTGTCGAATCACCGACAATAGTTACCTTGAA
>PLAD01000282.1 GCA_003134215.1 Armatimonadota bacterium | reverse complement strand
TAAGAATTTCGCCAGTGCCAAGCATGGCCTGAGTCAGATGTATTGTCTCTTTGTTGGTCATTCCTCGGCAAACAATCGCCATAAGGAAGGCGCTCATCTGGTAGTCGGGGACAACTCCCTTGGTGAAACCGTCGACTATGTCGACTAATTGCCCTTCCGAGAGTTCCTTGCCGTCGCGCTTCGCCTCAATTACCCTGAGTACATCGGACATTTCATCTCATTATAGCTGAACCGACGCAGTTCAGTCTGATGATCAGGGTAGGTTAGCGTGGAGGAACGCTAAATTTTATGTTTGAGGTTTTGTCTGCTTATTTCCCAGTAGCAGCATTTCGGGCGTATTAACGGGCCATTCGAGATTTGCGAGCGGCGCTTTATGTTGTGTCGCCAATACGCAGACGGACTGGCAGGACGACCTCGTCAGGCACTTCTCGCTGATCGATCAACGCAGATAGAACCATGATCGATTTTTTTGCCACCTGCGACCACGGCGCTACAATGGTCGTGAGTACGCCGCTGACCTGTGGAACCATTGACATTCCATCAAAGCCTGCAAGGGCGACATCTTCGGGTACACGGAGGCCAGATTCACGGCAAAACTTGGCAACCGCCATGAGGGAAAGGTCACGCCAGCCTGTAACAACGCAGGGATGGTTGTGCGCGTTGTTGAGATAGTCAATCTCGTCGGCCCCGAGAATATAGTCGTTGTCAACTTCGGCAACCGTGACTTCCAAGCGGCGGCTTACTGCAACATCCATAAAGCCTTCGTAACGACGGCGGCTAGTGGTCAACTCGTGGGTAAAACGGCGATAGAGCACGCGGCGATAGCCGCGATCGCTGAGATAATGTGCGATCATCCGGCCTCCGGCTTCGTCGTCAACGACGACTGACGGAAAATCGGGAATTGCATCGCAAATCGCTACTACCGGCAACCCCGACTCGCACAGCATGCCCACTATCGGATGATCGTGGTAAGCGTGAAGTACAATTCCCGCGACTTCTTTTGTGTTCAGCTTCTCTTTGTATCGTTCGACAGTCAGCATCCGCTGCAGATTCAGGTCTTTATCTTCAAGATTACAGCCTTCTAACAGTCCGCCTATCGTCTCAGCGATAAACTCATCGCCTAATCCTAAGAATCCGTGAATATTGAGATAGGTTAATGGCAGTGTCTCTCGTTTTTGTGCATGTGTCAACAGATCACCCGCTGAATAGCTTACCTTCTTGGACAAATCTGATATTGCCTCATGCTTTCCATCACTGGGTTTTGCGCCCGTCTGTTGTTTGACGTCTTCGATTGGCAAAGGTTCGGATTCGATATTGACAGCGATTTCGTCTTTTTCCGGTGTAGTTCTCGGTCTTTCGTTCATGAAAACAATGCTAATCAGCATCCTCCTGCGGTATCCATCGACACTCTCGTCAGGGATGATGAGAGAGTCTTCAACATAGACAATCCTGACTGAGGGTCGCCAGGAGTTTACAGTATTATCATTCTATTAAATACCTTATTTTAAACATGAATCATCTTTATAGCTATTAGCCCGCGGACCATCCGAGAAATGCCATTGTTGTCAGTTCACTACTTACCCTCATCCGCAGCCAATGGGTACAATTCAGCCATGTGCTTTAACCCCATTATCGTCGCCCTCGACGTCACTTCGGCCGAGGCAGCCGCATCTCTTGTCCATGAGCTTTCAGGTACTGTCGGAGCCTACAAGATCGGGCTAGAGCTCTTCAACGCGGTGGGAATAGGCATTTTCGGCCACCTGCGTGAAGTAGACAGCAAAGCCAAAATATTTTACGATGCGAAGTTTCACGACATTCCAAACACTGTCGCCGGCGCGGTACGTTCTGCGAATAACCACAATGTTTGGATGGTGAATGTCCATGCATCCGGTGGCCGTGCCATGATGAAAGCGGCAGTCGCCGCAGCATCGGAAGCTGATGTCAAGCCTCTAGTAATCGCAGTGACTGTTCTTACCAGTTTGGATGACAGTGACTTAAATAACGACCTTGGGATTCGACGTACGGTACGGAGCCAGGTTGTCGCTCTCGCGGAACTCGCAAAGGAGAGCGGATGCGACGGTGTTGTCGCTTCTCCACACGAAATCAAGGCTATTAAGCAGGCTTGCGACCGCGAATTCCTGGTAATCACGCCTGGCGTCCGCCCTGCCGGAGCGTCACTTGGCGATCAAAAGCGCGTCATGACTCCCGGCGAAGCAGTCGCTCTCGGCGCCGACTACATTGTGGTAGGCCGGCCGATTACGGGTGCCGGTTCTCCAAGAGACGCCGCGATCAATATCCTTCGGGAAATTGAGGGCGCGACTGCTAATTAGCAGCCGCTAGCCGGCTGCGGCTGCGAGACACATAACTCATGTCAACATCATTTTTTTCGCGATATTCGCGGCTTAGCTCGTTCCTATTTGCTTACGTTCTAATAGGTGCATTTCTGCGACCTTTAAATACGGCATCGGCACAAAGCGTTAAGACTTTTGACAAAATTGGCTACATTCAAACCGTTACGCCGTCGACTAACACTGTCACTTTTGAGTCGGCCTCTAACCTTTACCAGATCGATACCAGGTCGGCGCACATCCACTTACTGACATCTACATCGCAAAGCTCGGATACCGGCGATCTTGTTCCAGGCATGCGTGTCGAAATCTCGGGGCATCTGGACAACGGCGATTTGGTCGCGGCAGCAGCCGTTCAAGTACTTCCATACGTTCCGCCGTCCGGTGTCTCGCAGCCAGAATCAACTCCGCCCACTTTGCATGCCGGAGACACTTTAAAGTTCACCGGAACGGTCAAGGCGGTCGACACCCTTACCGGCCAGATGACTATTCGGGTCGGAGGGCATTATCAACTGCTGCATGTGTCTCATCTTACTATTTTACAGTCATCTTCTGGAGAATTGATCGCGTTGAAGGACTTTAAAGACGGCGACAGGGTGCGGCTTACGGGAGTACTGACCGCAGACGCGACTCTCAGAGTTGCCCAGATGTACCTTCTTACCCAGCGCACACCGGCGGCCGCATCGATCCACAACGACAATAGTTCTGACATTCAGGGCTTTATTTCTGGATCGGCATCGTTTTTCTCACGAAATTTGAAAGTGGAGACCGCGACAACTGAAATTAAAGTGAAGGTCCCGAAGGGCATTCCTGTTATATTGGACGGCGCTCCGGTATCGATCCACAAGCTTAAATCAGGGACAAAAGTCGACATCGTCGGCTCTTTCGATCAAAACCAGCAGTTCAACGCACAGCGGGTAGCAGCGTTCAGCGCAACCCTTCCATAAACTGATCGGGTGTTAAGCAAAGGCGGCCTCACTTTAACGATAGTTTTGCCGTCTGGTAACGCGGGTAAATACGCATTCGTTCATTATAAAGATGAATCCTTAGATTTGCTCTGATTATTCGCTCGAATGATTACTTGCCCTCGATAGGCCTTGGATGGTGCCATGAGTGCCGCAGTTGTTGCTGCGCCAACATTCCCGCAGCAGCGTTGGTTGATTTTGGTCGGCTTAGTAACAGCGGCGATGCTGGAGACATTGGACGTTACAATCACAAACGTCGCCCTTCCGCAGATCCAGGGTAATATCGGAGCTACTCGTCAGGAAGCAGCTTGGATTTCGACTGGATACATCATTTCCAATGTCGTCGTTCTTCCAATGACCGCCTGGATCGCTGACCGGTTCGGCCGCCGTCGGTATTTGCTCTTCTCCATCGCTCTATTCGTCGCAGCATCCATGGGCTGCGGTTTATCTCACACCTTGGAGTCGCTGATCGGCTTTCGAATCGTTCAGGGCGCCGCCGGTGCTGCACTGCTCTCTACCGGGGAAGCAACGCTGTTCCAGCTATTTCCCAGAGGCGAACGGCAGCTCGCGACAGGGATCTTCGGTCTGGGCGTGATTCTTGGTGCTACAATCGGTCCTGCCCTTGGGGGGTATATCACCGACAACTACTCCTGGCCCTGGATTTTCTTCATCAGCCTTCCCATTGGTATCGTATCTGCATCGATCATCGCGCCGCTGCTGTCGGATCTTCAAAGCAGCTCCAGTCGCGGACGAATTGATTGGTTAGGCATCACGCTGCTCGCGTCCGGCTTTGGATCGCTGCAGTACATTTTGGAAGAGGGGCAGCAGAATGACTGGTTCAATTCCGAGTTAATTGTCCGTCTCTCGATACTTTCGGCACTATCGCTTACGGCGATGACGGTATGGGAATTGTCGAAAAAGAATCACGCGCCGATTGTCGACCTGAGGGTTTTGCGAAATCCGACTCTGGCAGGGGGTGTAGTGGTCAGTTTCACCCTGGGGTTCGGGCTCTATACCAGTCTTTTTCTCTTTCCCCAGTTCGTCCAAAATATATTGGGATACACGGCAACCCAGTCCGGCATGGTAATGTTGCTCGCGGGAATTACAGAGGGGATCGGGATCGCGACTGCCGCATTTATTCTCCGTCGTCCCGGCAACGACCCGCGGTGGATCATTTCCGCGGGGATGCTTATATTTGCGTATTCAATGGATGAAATGTGTCGATTTACGATGGTAAGCGCGATGGAGCAAACCGAGGTCGCACAACTCGTTCGTGGATTTGGACTGGGAGCGATGGTCTATTGCATCGACAGCACGGTGCTTGGGTCGTTGAAAGATCCGCATGAAGAACACGAGGGCTCGGCGCTTATCAATCTGTCCCGGCAGCTCGGCGGATCGTTTGGTATTGCGATCTGTTCGACATACCTGGTTACAATGACACAGTTTCATCGCACGACCTTGGTAGGCGGTCTTTGGAGCGGGGCATCATCTCTCACGGAACGCAGTTCAGAGCTTGACCGGTGGCTTGTTTCCTATGGGTACAGTCTGAGTTCGGCTAAAAGCGCGGCGCTCAGCATGCTCAATCAGGATGTTGTACTGAACTCCACCACTCTGGCATTCGAGGATGCGTTCCTGCTGCTCGGAATAGTATTTATATGCGCTCTGCCGGCAGTTTTCTTTATAAAAGCAAAATCCAATTGACAATTATGTTTTCTTCGATTTTCGTCAGGATGACCCAAATTTTTCCCAAATGTGTTAAAAACGCCTACCTGTTGGAACTATCAGTAGTGAGATGTCGTCAAACCCAGCACCAGGGTGACATAATGTGGCGGTGCAGAGGCCGGGCAGGCCGAACTGCCAATCTATAGGAGAATAAGATGAGAAGATTAGGTCAAGCTGCAGCGGCTGCAGTTTTAGGATTACTATTGTTAGGGGCGCGAGCAGATGCTCAGAATATCAACGTAGTAATTAATGGCCAGCCAGTAACTTTTACAGGCGCGCCTCCGCAGGAACTGAACGGATCGGTACTCGTTCCGCTGAGAGGCGTATTCGAACAGCTTGGGGCCACTGTTCAATATAATCCCACCACACAGAATATCTTTGCACAAAAGGGATCCACGACGGTTTCATTGACGCTTGGAAGCAGCACTGCATATGTCAACAATCAGGCTCAGCAGCTAGCTCAGCCTCCAACCGTATTGACAGGTACGACGCTTGTTCCGCTTCGGTTTGTCGCTGAAGCATTCGGAGCCTACGTAGAATGGCAGCCGCAGACCGATACGGTACAGATTCAGACGAATCAATCGGCGGCTATATCGGTAGGTCCTCCGCCCGCGCCAGTGCAGACACCGGCTCCGGGGCCGCAAATCAGCACGGTCGAAGGCCGTATTATTAGTGTAGACAATCCGGGGAACCCGGGAGTCGTAACTATTGAAACTCAGTCGGGACCTGTTGCCATCAACCTCGACGAGCGGACAAAGGTTTCAGTGGACCAGCCGAACGGCGGACAGCCGATTCCGTCCGCTCCGGAAGCGTTGCGCGTCGGTACGCATGTTTCGGCTAAAGTGTGGCCGAACGGTAACGCCCGGTTTATCGAAGTTCAGGCACATCACGATGATGATGATCGGGATCATCATCAGACCTCTGGAACCACGGTCTCAGGTCGCATTCTCAATATCGACAACGTCGGGGGCCCGAGCCTGATTACCGTCGGTACCCCATCGGGTCCGGTACAGATCGGAGTCGATCAGAGTACGACTGTAGGCGAACAGTGGGATAACGGACAGGGACATCAAGTCTCGACCGAAGCTCTTCGGGTCGGGGACGATGTGACGGCGCAGTTGTTCCCGAACGGAAACGCTCAGAGCATACAAATCGACGACCAAGAGCGTCACGGAAAGGTTCTGGCGGTACAGAACCTGCCCGGCGGCGACCAAGCGGTCGTTTTGGATAACGGTCAAATCGTACAAATTGACCATCACGCCACTATCCTGCACGATCACCATCCGGCGCCTCGACCGATTCAAGCCGGCGACAACATCAGCGTACGTCTTCGTCAGGGCAGTCAGACTGGTTACAGTGTCGATCTAGATTTCTAAGATCGTCTCAAATGCCGATTCGGCCTGTTCCCTACCTGTGCATTTCCTCAGGCAGGGAACGGGCCGCACTTTCGTGTATTCGAATCCAGGTTCAGGTCACCCGTGGGGCTGCGGCCTTGGGGGCCAGACGGCTTCGTCTGTTAGATCCGGTGGTTCGAGCAGAAATCCGAAGCGATCATGGAAGCCGCGTATTTTCGATGTTAGTTCGTCTGCCGAGATGGGCAAATAGACCTGCGGAATGTTGATTTCACTGAAAGTGATCCCAAAGGCTCGATAGAACCAGACGCACGAAGCATTCATCTGCATCAGCCAGGTGTTTCTGAAACCGAGCCGTCTGAAGAGGGCTTTTGAGTCGTTTGGGACAATCCCGACGTAGCGGTAAATGAACGTGTAGCTCTTAACCTCCTTAATCTCGTTCCAGAAAATCAACGGCAGATGCGTGGCTGTCGTGTCTACGATAATCCCCTCCGTACTTAATGCGACGATCGGTTTCGACTGCTTGTTGATCGACTGAAGGGTGAAAAGGTACGACCCGGCGCTGAAGGCAAGCAGGAGCAGCGGATACCAGGATGGAAGCGGAATATCCGCGTAATAGGAATACCGATGGTCGACAGTGTAGGGGATCGCTACCTTCCAGTTAAGGCAGCTTCCCGCAATATACAGCATGACGATTATCGGCAAATTTATGCAGAGTACCGAAAAGTTCAAGCTGCGAATCGCCTTTCCGCGATCAGCAAAGAGGGTATAGTTTTCTTGTTGAGTGTCTTCTAATTTCCGTCCGGCTGCGACTGTGTCATCTTCCATAACTTGCTTATGTCGGCACTTAGCATGCCGTCTTTCTACCGGCGCTTACAGCGCGCAAATATGGCCTGTCGACACCAAAATACGATTGTCGAACTCTAGTCCAGAAATAGCAGCGCTGATGCGGCTGTTGTCGTTCGTCCCCGGGTTGAGGTGACCGAAAAGTCGGGCAACTTCTGCAGCGAGATCATCACGGGTTTGCATCGGCTCGGCCTTCACCGCTGCCATCGCAACCTCGGCGATCTCTTCCACACTGATCGATGCTGTTAGTCGGGATGATGCTTCATTATGCGCTATTCGGGCAGGGTAGGAGCACTGGCCGGAAACACAGAGAAATGTGCCATCCCTGATTTCGACTTGTCCGTTTTTGACAAGTCGAGCGATGGAAGTCCGAGTGATATCCTGAGTCTGTGAATCAATCCTCGAAATGCCGACGGCGGCAGCGGTCCACTGTACCGCGTCTTCTACACGCAGCGGCCCGATATTCTCCACAATCTGATACACCAATTGATCGCGCAGATCGCGAGCCGCTTCCGAGTTGTCGTAGAACGTTCCCACTCCCCAGGTGACTTTAGTCACGGTGGGCTCGTAGTAGGTTGTCCCCGGTATCAATTCGATTGCGGCGGAAGACAGCGAAGATCCGGAGATTTCGCCGCGGCCGATTCGTGCGGCAATCACTGCAATTTTCGACGGTATCGGGTGCGGAAAGCTGTGCGCAGGCTGTGGGGTCGGCGGCGTTGCGCCGTAAAGCTGAGTAGGGATTTGTACCGTGTCGTTCTGCGGATCGTAGCAGATGAGACCCTGCTTACGCGCGGCCGACTTTATCCAGGGAGCCGTCTCATGGAATGAATCCATTGTTAATGAAACAGCGGCAGCATCCTGATAGACCTTGAATTTTGCAGCCCAGACGGTCGAATCGTCCTCCGGATACACGCTGAAAAGTTCCTGCACAAACGCCGCTACCTCAGGCGTCGAGGCGCACAGATCGACCTGAGATTCGTTGTCAAGCCACTGAAATCGAGCGCGAGCCTCCTGCACCCCAATGAACCGGGTCCCATTCCAAACTCCGAGAATAAAGGTCGCAGGAAGATTAACCGCACCAGCGGCGGCGTGTGGGAAGAAGTACATTCGGACTACCTTTCGTACTGTGTTTATTGTTTTTTATTGCTCCGCTGCAAAAGGAAGTGGACCTGGAGCGAATAGTTGTCAAAAAATCAGGCAGTTATTTCAGAATCTTCCAAAGGCTTCGGAATCCATGCCTCGGCATCTGCACCGGCAAGATCTTGTCTATGCATTTAACACGCCACACGGCGATCCAGTTGGTTTGTGAACCTTTTACGAAGGGATTTTTCAACTGGTTACTGGCCCAGCCAGGCTGCTGTGTCGCCTTTGTCCATGCTGTACTGTTGGGCTATTTCTTGTAGGTAGACTTTTCCGTTCGCGATGTTCAGTCCTTTTGCCAGCCCGGCGTCCTCGGTGAGCGCGCTTTTAACTCCTTTATCGCAAATTGCTGCGAGGTAGGGGAAGGTGGCATTGGTCAGCGCGTAAGTCGATGTAGCTGGAACTGCACCTGGAATATTGGCAACTCCATAGTGGACCACGTCGTCGATTGTGAAAATCGGAATTGCATGGGTTGTTGGGTGCATGGTTTCGATACAGCCCCCCTGGTCGACCGCAACATCGACAATCACTGAGCCTGGCTTCATCGCTTTTAGATCGGCTTCACGAACCAAAATCGGTGCTTTCGCGCCTTTAATCAAGACAGCGCCGATTACCACATCAGCCAGCGGTAAAAGTTCGCGGATATGCGCGGCATTAGAAAAGTAGGTAGTCACATTCGCCGGTAGAACATCGTCGAGGTATCTCAACCGATCCAGGTCGACATCGAAGATCGTGACATTCGCGCCCATGCCCGCTGCGACCTTGGCGGCATTGATTCCAACTACTCCGCCTCCGAGAATAACGACATTAGCCGCTGGAACGCCCGGAACTCCGCCGAGAAGTATTCCGCGTCCGCCCATCGGCTTTTCCAGAAACTTGGCCGCTTCCTGGATCGCCATTTTGCCGGCAATCTCCGACATGGGAGTCAATAGGGGAAGCAGGCCGGGCCGTTTGCCTTCGACCGTTTCGTAGGCGATACAAGTTGCGCCGGATTTGAGCATAGCGCTGGTGAGCTCTCGCGAAGCTGCGAAATGGAAGTATGTGAAGAGAGTCTGCGTCGGCCGAATATTGCGCCATTCCAGTGGCAGGGGTTCTTTGACCTTACAAATTAGCTCCGAGCGGCGCCAAACCTCTGCAGCGGTTTCGACAACTTCGGCTCCGGCAGCAGAGAAGCTCTTATCGGCTATCCCTGTCCCGATCCCAGCATTTTGTTCGACCAAGACGGTATGTCCCGCGGCAGATAGGGATTCAACACCCGATGGTACCAGGGCTACTCGGTTTTCGTTCTCCTTGACCTCCCGCGGAACTCCGACAATCATTTTTCGGTNNGAAGGAATCTGAACCGGATTGTTCCTATGGCCGTCGTAATCGTACTGTCGGTCTTCCTGATAGCGTCTGTAGTAACGATTGTAAATAGCGTAGATTTAACTGTAACAACTATCTACAATTACACTCAAATAGCCACACCAATTATACCTCAGCGGTCGACGCTGAGTGTGGACGATAGCAGTGAGGCGATTGTCCGAAAGCAGCCTGGCATCGATCAGATCATGGACTCCGGCGCGTTCTTCATGAATATCAACACGGTATTCGGACGCGTCCCCTTTATCTGTTTCGCATTGACCGACCCGCAGCGTGACTACCTTATGCACAGGGCGGGCGATCGGTTGACTTCCGGACGTCTACCGGTAGCCGGTAGACCGGAGGCGATTCTTTCGGAAGGACTGGTGAGAAATAAGAAGCTCAAGATTGGAGACATTGTCGCCGGGCCGACAGATGAAGGCGGTATCGCCGGCTGTCCAATTCCCGTGAAGCTGGTAGGAATAATGTCAGGCCCCAGCTGGATCGCCTTCACCTCGCGATCATTCGCCGATGCCGCACTGCCGGCAATGCCGACATTCCTGCTGGTCACAACGAAATCTCCGGGAGATCTGGCAGCCGTTTCGAAGAGTCTCGACAACAACCTCGATCATGCGAAGGTGCAGGTGTTGTCCAATCACAATCTTGTACAGCAGCTTCGTGATTCACTTGCTTCGATGTACCTGATCATGTCGCTGGTCAACGCGATGGTGATTTTAGTCGTGGCGATTATGAGTGGCATGCTTTCGAATATCTACTTCACCCAGCGCCTCTCGGAGTTTGCGGTGCTTGCCGCGATCGGCTTGAGACGTTCGGTGTTGATCTGGCATGCAGTATCGGAAACCGCGATATTAACAGCGATAGGGTGGGTGCTGGGAATTATCGTCACCTGGTCATCGCTTTCCTACATGCGTGGAACCGTCTTCGAGCCACGCGGAATGTTGATCGATCCACACGATATAGTCGCTTTGTTGTACACTGTTCCTATTCCGTTGATCATCACTCTCTTTGCCGTGGCGACAATCGCTTACAGAATGTCACGTCTCGACCCGGTCGCGATAATTGAAAGAAGATAATCGTGTGCGCTTCCATCCTCACTTCCGATTCGATCAGTCTGTCCTATTTNNCTGCCTGACCGTGAGTTTATCGGCATTATGGGGCCTTCAGGTTCAGGTAAATCGTCCCTGCTCTATGTATTGTCCGGCCTGAAGCGGCCAACGAGCGGCGACCTGAGTTTTCGAGGCAGTTGTTATAGCAAGATGAATGACAAGCAAATTACCGAATTACGGCGAAAGAACTTCGGCTTCGTCTTTCAGCAGCCGTGGCTGCTAAATTGGCAGACCTCGTTGGAAAATGTAATGATGGGCGCGCCGGTAATCGATTCCTCTGCGGAAGAGCTTGCGGACAAATGTTTTCATCGTCTGGGAATACATGAGCTGCGCATGAAGCAGCCGTCACAGCTTTCAGGCGGCGAAAAGCAGCGCGTGTGTGTCGCAAGGGCGATGATGAACTCGCCGGCCGTGATCTTTGCCGATGAGCCTACCGCCTCGCTTGACCAGCGCAACGGACATATGGTGGTCGACCTGCTGTCGGAGTACAAAGAACAGGGAACTGTCGTCATTGTGACCCACGACGCAGCCATGCTTTCCCAGGCTGACCGCGTTTTGGTTATGCGGGACGGATGTCCGGTGGATTGGGTTAGCCCTGCCGAAGCAGCCGCAGGCAAGACTTACGCAGTATCTCAAGGCTAATGCACAAACCCGACGGCTTTAACGAGTACTGGGACGACCTTCTCGCCGAGGTCGATTCGGTAGTGTCCGACTGGGAAAGAATTGACCGGGCGCAGATAGCTACCTCGCGCGGCAAACAATGGAAGGTCGACTGGATACGGTATTCTTCCCTGGACGACATCGTCGTACAGGGGTGGTATTCGGTCCCTTACGACCATGCTATGTCCGGAGCAGGATTTCTCTGGCTGCCCGGTTACTCCTATGGAACGCCACCGCCAGATGACAGCAATCTCGTCGCCGGCGCGGCGACGCTGGCGATCAATATCCATGGAAATCCTCCCGATGCGCCTTACTTGAACCCCGCAGGGAAGCGCGACTACATTTTGGAAGGGATCGACAACCCGCGCACATTTATTTATCGTACGATTGTCGGGCACTGCCTCTGCGCGCTGGACGTGCTGTCTGAGCAGCCTGAGGCCCAGAGCGGCCTTGTATCCGCTGGTATGAGCCAGGGCGGGGGGCTGGCCCTACTCGTCGCATCTTTAGACCGCCGTCCAAAAATCTGCTGCGCCGACATGCCTTTCCTGACCGATGTACGAACAGCGATCCAGATCTCGCACAGCGGCGCCTATCGGACGCTAGCAAAGTACGCACAAGAAAATCCCCAGGCGCTTGAGACGATACTGTTGTTCGATTCTCTCTACCACGCAGACAGAATTAAGGTTCCTACCTGGATTTCCGCCGGCGGCAAAGATCCCACTTGCCGTCCCAAGACAGTAGAGAAGGTCTATGAAGCCCTTGCATCCGTCGACAAGCATTACGAGTTTTTTCCTACATCTGGACACGTTTTTATGCCCGAGATGAACGCGGCTTATGAACAAATGATCAAGCAGTACATCGTAGGTTAGTGCATATTTTTAGTTGCTTGCAGGTTTTCTCTACGTGGACGGCGAAGCATAAGGCAGCTCGCAGCTAATCCCTGCTTCGGACCTCCATATAGTCATGACTGACCAACAATCTTTCGTTACCGCCGAACAATGGGCGGATGTCGCTGACAAGCTCATGCGCAAGTACGGTAGAAATGGATCAGGCAGGGCATCCGCTCTCCGACTGGTTGGTGTCTATTTCCTTTACAGACAAGGCGGATACGCCGCATTGAAAAAATATGGGTTTTCACGCAATTCGATACAACTCTATTTGGAAAAACTGACCGATGCCGGTGTCCTCAGCGCCTGAGAGCGGGTATTGCATAGGAATCGATATCGGCGGCACAAAGTGCGCCGTGATCGCCGGAAACCGAAATGGCGAGGTAGTGATGCGACTGGAGCGCGCAACAGTCGACGGTCTGGCAACATGGCCTGACGCCGGTGAGACACTTGCAGTTATGGTGGAGAGTGTCTGTAAGCAGCTCGAAATCGCTCCAACCATTCTCTACTCGATCGGAATTTCGTGCGGCGGGCCTCTCGACTCCAAAACTGGCACTATCTTAAATCCACCAAATTTGCCTGGTTGGGTTAATGTTTCGCTGCAGGCTTTTTTTTCGGGCAGGTTCGGTGTTCGCAGAGTCTACATCGAAAATGATGCGAATGCGACTGCCTTGGCGGAACATCGCTGGGGCGCCGGAATTGGCTGCGATAACCTCGCCTATCTCACTTGCGGTACAGGAATCGGTGCGGGCATTATTCTGGGTGGGCAACTATACCGGGGAAAGGGCGATTTGGCGGGCGAGATTGGCCATGCGGTGATTATTCCTGACGGGCCTCTTTGCCTCTGTGGTAAGCGGGGATGCCTTGAAGCGTTGGCATCTGGGAGTTCAATTGGTCGGATCGCCTCGCAGGAGCTTGGGATTCCAGGATTGACAGGAAAGGATGTTTTCAATTTAGTTAAAACCGGCAATGAATTAGCAGCGACAGTAGTGAGCAAGGCCGCCTTCCACCTGGGAATTGGTATTGCCAATCTGCTCCAAACACTCAACTTAGATCGGGTGATTATTGGTTCGCTCGCTAGTTATGCCGGAGAGAAGTATTTGGATGAGGTTCGGGAAGCAGTACGCGCGAACACCTGGAAGTCGATCTTTGAAGGAACCAAGATCATTCCATCCGGCTTGGGCAAAGGCACGCAAGACCTGGCCGCGCTCGCCGTCGCTCTGCCTATTGAAGATTAGCAGTGATTTGAGGAACAATTATGCAGGACAGTAATTGTGCCGGGGGATGCCAAGTTGAGCATCCTCGCAGAAATGCGGGTATAATTTTTCGGCTTATGAATAAAGCATGAATGGTTTCTTTGAATCTTTGCCTTGGAAGTTGTCTGCGCTTGGAGCGTTGATAATTTTAGCGGCGGGATTTTCTGTAGAGCTTGACCCGTGGGTGGCGTTGCAGCGAGCGGGTCTTGGCTTTATCGGTTTTTGGATACTTGGTTCGGTTGGCCGAAAGCTTTTCGGAACGACAGCAACGCACATCGCTGAACCTGTAAAAAAATCGCCGGCGACAGCTTCTGAGCAAAAACGCACTGATTAGCCGCTGAAGTTCGGTATTCGCAAATAAATAGCCGTCAGTAATCTATGTCAACACTTACGCCGCAAGAAGTTTCAGCGCTGTGGCGCCGCTTCAAAGTTAGCCGGGACAAAAAGACCCGCGATGCAATCATTAATCATTATGCTTATCTGGTAAAGATAACATCGGGGCGCGTTGTCACTAGCCTTCCGCCGAACTTGGAGCGCGAAGATCTAGTCAGTGCCGGCATAGTTGGGTTAATCAAAGCTGTAGACCAGTTCGATCCTTCGCGTCAGGTGAAATTTGAAACCTACGCCATTGCATTGGTTCGCGGCGCAATTCTCGAAATGCTTCGTGAAGAGGACTGGGTTCCTCGGAGTATTCGCGATAATGTTAAGAGTCTCGAACGTGTCTTCCACCGACTCGAAGTAAAGCTTGGCCGTCCTGCGACGGAAGATGAAGTCGCTGAAGATCTTGGTATTTCTGCAGACGAACTCCAGCAGACGCTAGTCAATACGGGACGCGCATGCATCTTGTCGCTTGACGATGTGTTGATGGGCGGCTCGGAAGGCAGCGGTGAAAGCTTACATCTGGTAGATGTCTTGCATGACGATACCGCTAACACGAACCTTCAGGTGGAAAAGGCGGAACGACGTCGACTGCTGATAATCGGCATCGACCGACTTCCTGATCGCGAACGTCTGGTGATCTCTCTTTACTATCACGAAGGTCTTACCTTCAAGGAAATCGACACTGTACTTACTGTCAGTGAATCGCGAGTTTACCAGCTTCACACACAGGCGGTTCTTCGACTGCGCGGGTACCTGCAGCGTGATACAGCGCTCTTCCAGCCAACGTAATGACACGTTGAACCAAATGAATGCTGCTTGAAGGCGTCGTCTACCGCGGAAACAGCGGCCTCTACGAGATCCGTGTCGACGGTGATGAGACTCCGTACGTTGCCCGCCTGAAGGGAACTCTCAAAAAAGAGCTCATCTATTCCACAAGCGGCAGCCGCCCGTTGCGTGTTACCCAGGCAAAAAAACGCCGCGCTACCGACCCCATCGCAATCGGAGATACCGTCAAGTTCGACGTAGACGAGCATCTGATACAAGAAGTGCTGCCCCGCCGCTCCGAACTCGCCCGCTCATCTCCGCAGACCGGCGAACAGCATGTTCTTGTCGCCAACCTCGACACCGTTTTTGTCGTCTTCGCCGCATCCGAACCGAAACCCGATCCGTGGCTTCTAGACCGATTTCTGGTCCTTGTGGAGTCGGCCGATCTGAAGGCCGAGATTGTCATTAATAAGTGCGACCTGCTGACCGATCTTACTTCTACTTACGAGCTGATGAAACCGTATGCCGATGCCGGGTATCGAATCCACTATATCAGCGCTAAACAGGTGCTCGGGATCGATACACTTCGTAACGTTCTGAGCAAGAAGATTTCGGCATTTGCAGGGCCTTCCGGGGTCGGCAAGTCAAGCATACTCAACCGTCTCAAGCCGGGACTCAAGCTGAAAACAGGCGATATCGGAGAAATTACCTTTAAAGGACGACATACGACTACCACCGCTGAACTGATACCTCTCGATACCGAGCAGTCGTGGGTGGCCGACACTCCGGGACTACGCCAGGTGGACTTCTGGGATGTGGACGCCGATCAACTGGAGTTTTGCTTCCCTGAGTTCAAAGACTTCCTCGACGGCTGCCATTACACCAACTGCAGCCACAAAACCGAACCCGGCTGCCTCTTAAGAGCCGAGGTAGACGCTGGCCGCGTCGACAGCCGCCGCTACAAAAGCTTTCTGCAAATGCGCGGTGAAAAAGAACATGCCTAACAACTGAGGCTAGCCCGTCCGGAATTTATTCCGGGCGGGTGAATGCGATGCGCTGCAGGTCTTCGGTGTCGTTGAACGGTCTTGCGCTGGGAGAGGCATGGCCTTGGTTGGTTCCGCCGGTTGGATTGTTGAACCGTCCTACGAAGTTGCCGAAGTTGTCCCATAAGATGTAAGAGCAGGGGACGATAATCAGCGTCAGGGCCAGCGATAGTATTACGCCGCCAAGTACAGCCACTCCGAGAGACTGCCGGAACGATGACCCTCGTCCCAAGGCGAGTGCAGTGGGCAGAGAAGCCGCAATGACGCATATGGTAGTCATCATGATCGGCCTGAGTCGTATTGGCGCGGCCTCCAAAATGGCATCGGCGCGTTTGTAGCCGCGAGCTCGAAGTGTATTTGTGTAGTCGATCAGTAGGATGGCATTCTTGCCGACAATCCCATTCAGATAGAGGAAGCCGATCATTGCGATAAGGTTTAGCGGCTCCTGCGCGATCAATAGCGCGATCATAGCCCCTGCCCACGCCTGCGGCAGTGAGAGCATGATGCTCAGGGGATAGAGCACGTTGTTAAAAAGTGCGGCCATCAGCATGTAGGAGAGGATAATGCCTAATGCGACGGCCGTGATGATAAACCCGCCTTCGTCCTGCAGACTTTGTGTCTCACCGCCGAATGTGTAGGTTACCTGGCCGAACTCTCCCGCTGCTTGCATCTGGGCTAGATTTTTGTTGACTTCGACCGCAATGTTGCCGACTGCATATCCGGGAAGTAAGTAGGCTGAAATATTAATCGATCGTTCTCGGTTCAGTCGATCAATCTTAACCGGGCCGGCGCCGATAGTGAGTGAGGCAACGTCGCTTAAATAAACCGGGTTCTGTCCCTGATAGCCGACGATAATGCTTCCGATCTTCAGAGGATCGTCTCGGTAATCGTAAGCAAGCTGCACCCGGATATTGTATTGCTGACCGTCGGATGGATCACGGTACTTGGAGTCGATATTGCCGCCGATGTTGTTTGAAACTGCCTGTGCAATCTGCTGTAGTGTTAGACCGTATTCCGGCGCACGGATACGGTCGACTCGAATTTCAACTTCAGGCTGCGAGTTCTTGAACGATGTGTCGACGTTATAGGTGCCCGGCGTGCGGCGGATCATGTCCATCACCTTCTGCGATGCGGTCAGCAGTTGGCCAAGGTCGGGACCATTGAGGTTCACGGAAAGTGGAGCGCCGCCGCCGCCGAAGCCGCTGACATTTGAAGCCAGAATCTGGGCGCCGACAATGTTTTTGGTAAGCTTTCTAAGTTCCAGGGCAACATCGATATCGGAGCGATGGCGCAAATGTTCATGGTCCCAGAATTTGGTGGTGTCGAGAATGCTAGCTCGGTCGTAAAGGGTCAGACTCATTGTTCCGTACTGTGTTCCGGCGATGCCTGCCCCCTGACCGCCGGAACTGCTGTTTCCGATGGCCGTATAGACAAATTTCACGTCGCTTGCCAGATCGGGCGTTTTCTTTATGATCCGCGTAATCTGATCCGCTATTGCCTGAGTGTATTGGAGAGAAACGCCGGCGGGGCCGTTGATACTGATCTGTACCTGATTTTGATCTTGATCCGGTGCAAATCTGAATCCAAGTTTAGGGGCGACCAATACGAAAATTAGGATGAGAAAAACGTTGCCCAGGATAAACACCACCCATGGCCTGGCAATTGCTTTTCGGAGGAAGCCCTGGTAGAGACGCTCGAAAGCAAAGAACTTTCGGTCGAACGCACCGCCGAAGCCCTCGGTATAAACGTGATTTTCGCCTTTTCTGTACCATCGAGACGCCAACATAGGTGTAAGCGTGAAAGACACGAGCAGCGAGAAGAGGGTGGCGAAGGCGACGGTTAACCCGAAGCTGCGGAAGAACTCGCCGACGACTCCGCCCATAAAAGCAATTGGGAGGAAGGTCACAAGGTCGACCGATGTAAGAGTGATCGCCGCCAGTCCTATCTCGGTTCTGCCGTTGATAGCCGCGTCTGTCGGTTCTTCGCCCATGGCAAGGTGACGGCTTATGTTTTCCAGTACGACGATAGAGTCGTCTACCAGAATACCAACGGCCAGGGTTAGACCAAGCAGCGTCATTGTGTTCAGCGAAAATCCAGCTGTCCACAGCGGCAGAAATGTCGCAATCAGCGTAACCGGAATTGCAATTGCAACGATCATCGTTCCACGGATATCGTGGAGGAAGGTAAATACAACCAGTATGGCCAGGATGGTGCTGATGAAGAGCGAAGTGACGACATCGCCGAGATTGTCGGTCACCTGTTTAGAAAGGTCCGTGGTTGTCACGAACTGGACATCGGGCGGCAGGATGCTCTTTAATTTCAAGATCTGGGCTTTAGCGCCTTTTGCAGCAACCAGCGTGTTGCCATCGGACGTCTTTTGGACAACAAGGGTGACGCTTTCCTGGCCGTTTATGAAAGAGTCCTGGGTTTTCTCGGTGATTGTGTCTTCAACGGTCGCGACGTCACTCAAGTTGAACACTTTGCCGTCTACACTCAGGCGGAGATTGCGCAGTTCGTCTACCGAAGCGAACTCACCGATTACTCTCACGTCGTAATATATTTGTCCTTTTTGGACAAAGCCGCCGGGAACGTCGACATTAGCCGCACCAATCGCGGTTGAAAGGTCTGAGAGCGTGATACCGAGGGCCGCGAGACGAGTCTGGGAGACAGAAACACGTATTTCACGCTGCGTGCCTCCGTAGATGGTGACCCCGCCGACATCGGGTGCCTGCTCCAGATAGGGCAGAACAATATTATTAGCCATCGACTGCAGTTCGCTCACCGGCCGAGCTTTGCTCAGCATCTGCACGTAGAGTACCGGCTGGGCGCTGGTGTCCTGCTTCTGTACCGACGGCGCGTCAGAGTCGATTGGCAGTGTTTTGCGAATTGCATCCACCTTTTGAATGACGTTGTTATCTGCAACATCCAGATTTGTTCCGAAGAAGAACTGGATTGTAATAGTCGAGATGCCTTGCTGCGATGTCGAGTTGATCTGCTTGATCCCGCTGACTCCGCTGACGGAGTCTTCGATCGGCTTTGTGATCAACGTTTCCATCTGCTCAGGGTTCGTGCCTGCGTACGTAGTAATGACCGAAACCGTAGGAAAGTCGACTTTTGGATTCAGCTCGGCCGGAAGGTTGAAATAGCCGACGAGACCTAACACAACGAACGCGCCAATAAGCATTATTATCGCGACAGGTCGCGCAATCGCCAGCTTCGTGAGTGTCATAAAAAAACTTCTTTCACTTCGCCGAGCAATAAAGCCCGGATTCTAACAGTTGCCGTTCCGGCAGTTTAA
This sequence comes from Armatimonadota bacterium, assembly GCA_003134215.1. Taxonomy (GTDB): domain Bacteria; phylum Armatimonadota; class Armatimonadia; order Armatimonadales; family Capsulimonadaceae; genus BOG-944. Next base: position 2,993 of record PLAD01000282.1, on the reverse strand, counting down.
GACCCTGAATCATCTCCGGTTTCACTCGGATCTGTCGCGGTGATCGCGTCCGGGTAAGAAACGACCGTGGGCTTTAGCTTGTCACCGGGATTGATCTGGTTCTGGCCCTTGACGACGATCATGTCGCCGACATTGAGGCCGCTGATAATTTGTGCTCTCGTACCGTTGACGATTCCAAGAGTTACATTCTGTGTCCGGGCCGTGTTGTCCGAGCCCAGGACGTAGGCCATCTCGGGCGGAAGTGTCGTCGTTCCTGTTGCAATGCCGGTACTGGTTTCTTCCGTGCTGAAACCGGAGCCCAGGTTCTGCGGTACAAGCGCGTTGAGCGGCACGACGACTACGTTTTTCGCTATCGAAGTTGTGACAGATCCGCGGGCGTACATACCGGGCCGCAGAACGCCGTTTTCATTTGGTATGTCAACCCGCAAGCTGAACTGTCGATTTGTCGCACTGGCTGATGGGAATACTGCGGCTACCGTTCCATGGAATGTCGTGCCGGGGAAGGCATCGACCTGAACAGACACCGGTTCACCGGAATGAATTCCGGTAATGTCCTGCTCTTCGACTGTGGGCTCATAGTAAACTGTGGTCAGGTCTACGATTTCGATCACTGCGGTTCCAGGTGATGCAATCGAGCCCGGATCGGCGTTTCGCGCCGAAACATAACCATTGATCGGCGAAACCAGATTGGTATCGGCGAGGTCCTGCTGCGCTGAAGTGACTGTGGCCTGAGCCTGAGCGACCTGCGCTTGCGCTGCCGTGATTACTTCCTTGTCAACCCGGATATTTGCCAGATTGGCGATCGCGTTTTGCAGCGCTTCCTTGTCCTCATTCACAACTTCTCGAGCTGCCGCGATATCTTCAGGCCGGCCGCCTTGCAGCGATAGCGACAGCGCCTGCTTGTAATTGTCAAGAAGGGCTTTTTGTGTTTGATAGGTAGTGATCGCGTTGTTCAGATCGGAGCGTGCAATCGCGCCTTCGGCGAATAGCTCTTTTTGCTGGTTGTAGTTCGAGAGAGCGTTGTCGAAGTTGGCCTGTTGCTGTACCAGGTCGTCCTGAGCTTGCAGTTTCTGCTGCGACTGGTCGCCGACTGTCGTTTTTTCCAAAGTAGATTCTGCAGAGGCAAGTTGAGCTCTTGCCTGTTCGACCGCAACATTCGCGTTGACGATACCTTCTTCGTACTGAACCTGCGCCTGCGCTACCTTCGCCTGATCGTTGACGACATTCGCTTGATCCTGTTGAATCTCGGATCGCGCTAAAGTCGGGTCGATCTGCGCGACAACCTCGCCCTTGTGCACAAAGTCGCCTTCCCGGACATTGACTGCAATCAAGCGGCCGGCTGTCCTTGGCGAGAGCGAGACGTTGAATAACGTGCTCAGACTGCCGACAACGGCAACCTTTTTCTTGATATTGCCGAGCTTGACTGCGGTTACATCGACCGCAGTTGCCGCCGGACCGCTGGTTTGCGCTTGACTCCCGGAACTGGTCGAGCTGCTTGCGGCAGTAGTCGACTTGTGGCCGCAGCCGGAAACCAGTCCGGATACAGTCAAAGATGCAACAACGAAGATGCAAAAAAACTTGTTAGTATTCATATTTGATAAAAGAGGACGGCGTATTCCGCGATGTCCGGGTGAACTAATTTCGTAATTCGACATCATCTCAGGCCTTCCGATCTGAGCAGCGACGCATACTCTGTTGAAAGTTGAAACTGCGCTGTCGACAGGTTGGTCTCGGCGACGGCAAGATTTGCCTCGGCATTGGTTACTTCCAGTAGCGTGCCCGTTCCGGTTTTGTAACGGATGTTGGCAAGACGGAGCGATTCCTTGGCTTCGGCGACGGCTTGGATATTCGCGTCCACGAGAGCTGTCCCATTTCTGACATTAACGAACGATGATCGAACTTCCAGCGCAATATCATTGAGCAGCGTCTGGCGGTTGACCTGTTGTTTTTGCTCGTCCATGTGCGCCTCGTTGACCCGCGCGGCAGTTTGGCCGCCGTCGAACAAAGGAAGTGTCACTGCTGCAGTCACGCTGCTATTCGTTCCGAGACCGTTGGGAAACGATGCGTAGCCGTTGTACGTTGTCACCGCGGTGAGGGCCACCTGCGGAAGCAATCCCGCTCTGTCCAATTTAATCAGCTTATTAGCAATGTCCAGCGCTAGCGTTGACTGCTGCAGCTCAGGGCGGTTTGCATTGGCGGTAGCGATCTCAGCGGTATCGGTGTCGCCGGCTGGGAGCGCCGGGGTCGGTGTCTGAATGGTAGTGAACGGCGTGTCCATCGGCTGGTTGAGCAAGTTGTTCAATGTCGCGCGTTGGACGTCGACAGTGATTTCCGCATCCAGCAAGGACTGTTGAGCACTGCTAAGCTGCGTCTGTGCACTGACAACGTCGAACTCGGGAGACGTCCCTGCATTGTATCGTTCCTGTGCGTCGGTCAATTCAGCCTGGGAATTCGTCACCTGTTCATTGTCGGTCGTCAATTGCTGCTCAGCGCGCAGCACGGCGTAATATTGGTTTTTAACATTGTAGGCGACCTCGTTTTGAACACGGGTTAGATCGAGTTCGTAAAACGCAACTTCGTTTTTAAGCAGCTTTTCGGATGTGGATATCAGGCCGTTAACGTCTACTACCTGTGACAGCGAAAGCTTACCGCCGTAATTGTTCAGGCGGAACGGAGTCGAAGTAAACTGCTGAATGATCGGACTGCTTCCTACCGTACCGGTTGCAAGGGGGGACTTCGCATGCGACGCTGCTTGTAATGCGTCGCTCGTTGCCGCTCCGCTCGAAGTTCCGCCGACAGGTCCAGTGACCGGCACAATAGTCGCTGTCGTTGTGCTCGTCGAACTTCCGGACCCTACCGTCGAAGTTGATGCTGAAGCTGTTTGGGCGCTGGAAGCGGAGGACGAAGATGAAAGCAGCGTATTGGACTGAGAATCTGTGATTGTCGGAATCGTCAAACCGCTCGTATTAAGGTTGCTTGATACGCCGGTTACG
>PLAD01000284.1 GCA_003134215.1 Armatimonadota bacterium | reverse complement strand
AAACTGTACCTGTGAATACTAATCTGGGAGGAGGGCATCAGCGATGGTTTGCACGCCAATGAATGACGAATCGAGAACGGATGTCAACCATACCGTCCGAACGTTCAGAGCCGTTTGGGTCACCTGCAAAACTGCAGAAAATATAGTGGTCAAAGGACCAGCCACCGGGCGAATCTACGTCTTTAAACCCCTCAGATGGCAGCTCGTCCATGCCGCGGACAATGCAACCATTCGCCGCATTCCTGGTCTTAGCCGCCGAGAGCTTTTCGATTAAACTCCCGGCGAAATCGTCGTTCGCAGCTTGACCCACTTAAGGAATAAGGACGACCTTCCCTGAAGTTTTCCGTGATTCGATTGCTATGTGAGCTTCTGCGGCCTTGTCCAAAGGAAAGCTCTGCACATCGATCCTCAGTTTCCCCAACTCAGCTAAATCCAGCAGCTTGGAAAGAGCAGACGCAACATTTCCTAAGCCAATATCTGAGTACAGCGTATATCCGCGCAGAGTAATGCTTTTGCCAATGATCTGACCAAGCTTTTGTGCCACCAGAGGCTTGCCCGCGGCGCCCTGCCCTCCGTAAATCAGCCAGTGACTTCCGGCGCCCAGCGTATCGAAGCCTTCGCCCGCCAGATCTCCCGACGAATCCAGATAAAGATCAACACCCTTGCCGTCAGTCACTGACAGCACTTCTTGAAACCACCCAGGCTGCGTATAGTCGACAACAAAATCCGCACCAAGTTCCTTGACACGCTCGTGTTTACTCTTTGACGCTAACCCGATAACCTTCGCTCCGTCAAGCTTGGCAAGCTGGATAGCAAGGGAGCCTAAGCCGCCGGCCGCGCTGGAGATCAGAACAGTTTTCCCTGGGCCGGACTTGCCGTAGTGAAGCAAAAAGTAGGCGGTAAGGCCCTGCACCAGCAGCGATGAAGCGGGAGAGAAATCGAGGGAGTCGGGGAGTTTCGCCGCGGACGAAGCATCGAGAATAGCTGCCGATGCATACCCGCCGCCTCGCAGCAGGCCGATCACACGATCCCCGACAACATAGCCGTAGACGCCTGGCCCGACTTTGCTTACAATGCCCGCTGTCTCGAGACCAGGATAGAACGGTGCGGACGGTACCCCCGGATAGCGGCCAGCCCTCGCCGCGACGTCTGCGAAGTTGACTCCCGCAGCTTTGACAGTGACCAGCAACTGTCCGTCGGCCGGAACAGGATCTGGTTTATCGATCAACTGAAGGACGTCAGGTCCGCCAAAATGCTCAACTTTGATAATAGGCATGATCTTCTCCTCAATAAAAAGCGACCGCGCCAGCCATTGGCGCTCTCAAATTTACCGGCTTTGCGCCGCTGCTTTTGTAACAGCGACGAAAGAAGATCGTTCCCACAAATTGTGATTTTTGGCGGCGGTTGAGAGTTAGGGTACTCCGGCCGCGTTGCGGGCCAACATGAGAATAATGACTCCGAAGGTTGCCAATCCGAGCAAAACCAAAGGTAATAGAATAGGCCAGTACTTAATCATATGCTCCCTTTCGATAAAAACATATTATACCGCGTCAGACCAGTTGATCCACCTTAAAAAAGGACATACCGAAGAAGACACGGTAGAATACCGTATCTTAACGTCCACCGGTTACGCCGTTTTTAAAGGGCACTATGTCATCCACATCCGATCCAGCGAACTCCTCGTTCGAAGGCGCCGACACTCCCGTTCCTAAGTCTGCACAAGACAACCTGAAGATGTCCGCCTTCGATGTCGGCATCCTTGTCGCTGTCTCGGTCGTTTTAAACACCCTGCTTACTTCGTTCTACGGTCTCAAGGGCAGCTTTCTGATTAAAAATGTCCTGCACCTATCGGCGAGCGATGCGTCGACATTTGGAATCATCGCCGCCATACCCGCCTATCTTCGCCCGTTCATGGGGACCGGGGCCGACCTCTTTCCGCTTCTCGGATTCCATCGGCGAACGTACTACATTCTCTCCTGGCTGCTCTACGCCGCCGGCCTACTGTCCATGGCGGCGACGCCGACGCATGAATACAGTTACGGCGGAGTGGTCATGCTGACTATTCTCTATGTCGCGGGTGCAAACTTACTTTTCGTGATCATGGATGCCATTATGGTCTCGATCGGAAACGTCACCGGGACGATCGGCAGACTGCAGGCAATCCAGCAGGGACTCCCCCTGGTCATGGCGTTGACTTTTTCCAGCAAACTTGCCGGATATGTGGCGCAGAACTGGTCCTATCAGCGCTGTTTCCTTATTGCCGGCCTGCTTGCCGCCGCCGGAGCGCTGGTGACCCTGCTCATTCACGAGAAGCCGGTGGGGCATCATAATGACCAGCACGGCAACACGCTTCACGAGCAGCATCTGACCAAGCTGGAAGACCGGCGTGACATGAAGGCCCATGCCAAAGTATTGGGCAAGGCCCTATCATCTCCAGGCCTCTGGGTTTGCGTCGTCTATGTCGTCTATCTCATCCTCACGCCCGGTACCAACACGGCGCAGTTTTACTATTCGACCGTCGTGATACACCTCTCCGCCCAGCAGCTCGGCAACCTAGGAATGCCGGGGTCCGCCGGCTCAATCATCGGCACATTGATCTTTCTCTTCTTCTCGAGAAAGCTGCCGACCGCAGCCTTTGTCTGGGGGGCCTTCCTTGGCGATATGAGAGTCTACCCAATGCTCTTCTTCTAGCACAGCTACCACGCAGCCGAAGCGATCGCGTTCCTTTCCGCAGTCACCGGGCAGCTCTATAATCTTTGTCTCCTCACTTTTGCCGCAAAGGCCTGTCCCAAGGGAATTGAAGCCAGCATCTATGCACTCTTCGTCGCCGCAACCAGCCTTGCCGGCACGCTTGGTGATAAACTCGGCAGTTCCATCTACGATTACTTCGGCCCATCCCACCATCACAGCATCACCTACGGCTGGTTCGTTTTGTTATGGTCGGGAATAGCACTCACCGCAATCGCAGCCTTCATGGTCCCCTTCCTCCCCCGCTGGGCTCGAGACCCGCAGTTCGAACGAGAACTAGAGCAATCCCAGTCCCAGCCGGCCGCATCATGAATCCCAGGCAGCGCTTCGTAATTTGAATCAAGAGTGGCACTTCATAAGATGACGGGCGAGACGCCCATCACACATTGCTTGATGTAAGCCGGAACACTCCTTGCCCTGGTGAACAAGGAGTGTCACTCTGCGAAGATACACCACAAGGGTCTGCGTTTAGTTCTTCGTCCAATTGCCTCCGTTGGTGCCGCCGGAGCTTTGTTTGGTTGTATTGTTGCTACTGCTGTTGTTGTTTGACTGAGGCTTGGTCCAGGTGGTTGGGGCAGCGGGTTTTGCCTGGCGTGGAGTGTAGCCTCCGCCGGAATTTCTCTGGTCGACATGGAAGCCGCCCTGACCGTTCCAGTCTGGGACGTGGTTCGATGGAGCGGACTGCTGTACCGGCGATGGACTATAGCTGCGAACTGGTGCGTTCCATTGCGTTCGATTAGTGTAGGTCGACGGCGCATTGTTTGTTCGGTCCGGCGTTGGCCACTGCGAACGATTTGTCGATACAGTAGGCGCCGTATACATTCGATCCGGCGTGGTCCACTGCGTGCGATCGGTGGATGTAGACGAGGGCGTGTATGTGCGGTCAGGCAAGGTCCATTGATGGGCCTGGTTAGAAGGTGTATTCTGTGACGGCTGCGATGGGGTGTTCCACTGCCTGGTTGTGACCGGCGCGGTCTGGCTGTTTGTCCAGGTTCTGCTCGGAACGCTGCCGCTGTTGAATCCTCCGTCCTGATTGGTACGGACGTTGAACGGTCGTGACGGTGTTGTCGGCTCTTCGAAACGTGCGGCTACCGGAGGCGCCGCTTTTGCGACGTTCGGGGGCAACGGAGCGCGAAACAGCCGCCGCGATGTAATGGACGACTCTGGTTGGAATGTAGACTGTACCGAACGGCTGGGTGTCCATGACGCCGCTGTCGGACGGACATCGACCGGACCGGAGAACGGCCGAACTCCCGAACGCGGCGCGCCGACGACCTGGCCTCTGGTGAAGAAGTCTTCGCTATTACTCGATGCCGGGCGGTAGTCGTGAGAACCACCGAATCCGGCGGCGCTGGCGGTCATAACCCCGCCGTACCGTGCATTGACCGGGACGAAGTTGTTATGGATATTAGTTACGTTCGTGATGTTCGTAATGTTGGTGACCTGGTTGATCGTCACATTACGCGGCGTAAATCCAGGCCGACCGTAGCGGTTTACATTGTAGTTATTGAACGGACGGGCGACACATTGGCCCGATGGGCCGGGATAGTAGCAGCCGGCTTGCCCGATAGAGAAGTTCAGGAAGAACCCCCGTCCCCCGGCAGCGATATCCAGAGAACTGTAGTGGACCTCGCTCGGAGCGAGAGGACACCAGCCAACATTGCCGTTGTAGTTCGTGAAGCTGACCACTGCCGGCGACCAGTACTGTCGAGCGGGACCGGGGCGCCAGGCCCAGCCGTACTCGGAATGGAACCAGGTTCCGTAGTGGTACGGCGCCCATCCCCAGGGTTCCGACGAGCACCAGGTCCAGCCGAACGGCTGGCAGTAGACCCATGAGCCTTGCTCATAAGGACGCCAACCTGGATCGGTCTCATTCGGGCACCACACCCAGCCATACTCTGTATCGTCGTGCCAGTCGCCGTAGGCCGTGAGATCACCGGCGCAAAGTGCGATATTCGGAGGGCAGTACTGGTCCGTCTCATCGTCGGCAAGGCTGGCATCTCGATCGTCGTTCCAATGGTCCCAGGAGTCTTCGCCCGGCACCTGCTCGATATTGTAATAAGAGTTCGCATCGCTCAGATAGACATAGTCGCCTGCCTCGAGCTTGGCCGAGCCGCCCGGGCCGGTCAAGTCGGCGCTTCCGCCGTGAACAGCTACTTCGACACCGTCATTGACACCAACACGGACGCTTGCATCCCCGGAGGATTTGATCGATGTCAGAGGAGTGTCCAGCTGATAGATCGACTGCTGGTTTTTAAGGTCGAGAGTAACAAGGCCCTGGTTCAGGCTAAGCTCGGTAAACTCGCCGTTCGCATCGCTGTACAGAGTCTGCAGCGTCACAATCGCTCCGTCGCCGATACGTACATAGCTGCCGTCATCAAACTGAATTTCCGCCTTGCCGCCATTGGTCACCCAGATCTGCGCGCCTTCGCGGATCGGGACATTCACATCTGCGGTTGACCAGTCATCGCTGGTAGTCGGCCGCCATGACACATCACCGTCGACGAAGGAGAATCGAGCAAGGCGGACCGGCCCTGAGGCTTCGGTTGAACTGGCCGGCGGCGCCGAGTTGGAATCGCCGGGAGTGTTGTAGCTATCTTGCTGGTCGGGGGTTACCTGATACGACGTGTCTCCCGACGACTGCGCCGATGCCGACAGCGGACTCACTGCGAGAAGTCCAAACGCCATTATGAGAGACGGTACAAAATTTCTATTCATCTTTGCTACTTCCTTAAGCTAAACAAAACGATGCGGGCAAATATCGAGATGCCGGCAGTGTCGGTGTTTCGGTGATGTGACTGAAATGAAGCCCGCCAGGTTCCATAACTATCGGCGTGCCGAATCTAAAGCTTTTGCTGCAGTCTCTGTTTGAGACGAGTGTGGCGCGTGGACTGTTTGTCGTTGCCGACAGCCATGGCAAGCGCCTTCTTACTTCCCACCAGAACCGCCATCTTTTTCGCGCGGGTTAAGGCGGTATAAATGAGATTGCGCTGAAGCAAAGCATAGTGCTGGGTATGCAGCGCGATGATCGCTGCAGGAAATTCGCTGCCCTGCGATTTATGGATGCTCAGACTGTAAGCCAGCGATAACTCGTCAACCTCCGTCAGTTCATACTCCACTGACCGGCCGTCGAACTCCACCTTCAAGGACGACTCTTTGCTGTCAATAGTGACGATCACGCCGATATCGCCGTTGAAGACCGCCTTGTCGTAGTTATTGCGCATCTGGATAACGCGGTCGCCCTGCCGAAAGAGGCGGGCGCCGCGGCGAAGTTCTGGCTTGTCCGGCGATTCCGGATTGACAGTCTCCTGCAGACATTCGTTGAGGTGAGCGGAACCGGCGCTGCCGCGCTGCATCGGCGAAAGCACCTGAATCTGGTTCAATGCGTATCCTCGTTTCGGCAAACTCGTCGCGACGATGGCGACGATCTTTCCCGCGATCTCTTCCGCCTCATTGGTTTCGATAAAGACGAAATCGGCCTCCGGATCGCGCGGACTGGACAACAGCGGCATTCGGCCGGAGTTGATGGCATGCGCGCCGCTGATAATCCTGCTCTGCGCGGCCTGCCGGAACACACGGGTCAGCCGAGCAGTCGGGACGACTCCGCTGCCGATAATATCGCGCAGGACATTGCCGGGACCAACGCTGGGAAGCTGATCGACATCACCGACAAAGACGACCTGAGCGGTATCGGGGACGGCGTTCATCAACGAATTCGTCAGCGATGTATCCAGCATCGAGGATTCGTCGACCAGCAGCACATCGCAGTCGATCGGCGACTCGGCATTGCGCGAAAAGCCGCCGCGCTGCGGGTCGAAGGCCAGCAGGCGGTGGATTGTGGTCGCACTGTTTCCGGTCACCTCGGACAGCCGCTTCGCGGCTCGCCCGGTGGGAGAGGCAAGCAGCACCGACTTTTGTTTGGTCTGGAAGGCACGGACAATGGCCTTAGTGGTCGTCGTCTTACCGACACCGGGGCCTCCGGTGATGACAGTGATGCGCGAATGGAGGGCAAGATCGACAGCAGCAGCCTGTTCGTCAGTAAGTTCAGCATCTCCTGCCTTCGGACTTTGTGGTTCGTGCGGCAGACGCGAGGCAATATTCGACCGTTGGATCGGCAAACTGTTAAGCTCCAGTATCCGTTCGGCGAGGGCGCACTCGGCGTTGTAAAGAGCGGGCGGATAGATGGCTGTCTCGCGCAGTCCGCCGACCGACGACTCTTCTTGTATCACCTTTCCCGATGCGGTCAGTGCTGCGAGTGCATTTTCGATACTGTGGGGACCAAGGATAAGCTCAGACTCCTTCGCCAATTCGTCGGCGCGAAGATAAACATTCCCGCCGGTTTCGACCGCCTGGTTCAGCACATACACCAGCCCTGCCTCAAGGCGGCGCTGATCGTTTTCGGCAAATCCCATGTTCTGCGCGATCCGATCGGCGCTTTTAAATCCGATTCCCCAGATATCGGTCGCGAGCTGGTACGGATTTCGTTCGACAATACTGACTGAGTCGCCCTGATATTTTTTGAAGATCTTGGCGGCGAATGTGGGGGAAACACCGTGGGATTGCAGGAAAACCATGATCGAGCGAACATCGCTTTGATCGCTCCAGGCCGACTTGATGATATCGAGGGTCTTTTTTCCCAGTCCAGGAACCTTCAAGAGCTCGTCGGGAGTCTTTTCGATCACATCGAGGCTCTGGTCGCCGAACTTTGCGACAATCCTCTTTGCCGTCACCGGCCCAACACCTTTCACCATTCCGGAACCAAGGTACTTTTCGATTGCCGCGGCAGTCGCCGGACGGATGATCTCGTGGCGAACCACCGACATCTGCGACCCATACTGGGCATGCCGTGTCCAATGGCCATGAAGGACCATGGTCTCTCCAATGAGGGGATTTGGGAAGGTGCCGACAATGGTAACGACATCCTTGGCTCCTTCAGGCAGCAGACGCGCAATGGTGTAGCCGTTCTCTTCATTGTGAAAAGTGACGCGTTCAAGAGTCCCTCGAACCGTCGCGAGCGGCTTTTCGGCACCGGATGCCGGACCGGACGGAGGTACATTAAAAAGAGCTGCCATTCTTATGTATAGTACCAGTCAAATTGTTCGATGGATGAAGTTCTCTCGGTTAGCTGGCCTTGCGCTGCTAGGGATGATGCCGCCCTACCCTTATAGTGTCAAAGATGTCCGTTTTCCGAGCCGGCATCACGGACTGCTCCTGGCAGGGACCCTTACTGTTCCAAAGATTGGCGGCCGACTGCCGGCGGTAGTTCTCGTATCCGGATCGGGGCGGAACAACCGTGATGAAAAGATTTTCCGACACAAGCCGTTTGCAGTGCTCGCCGACTATCTCACGCGCCAGGGATTCATCGTCCTGCGCTACGATAAACGAGGCATCGGTGAGTCGGGCGGCACCTACGAAGGCGCGACCATTTACGATTTTGCCGACGATGCTCAGGGTGCGGTCAACTACTTGAAGTCTATCAAAAATGTTGACCAGCAGCGTATCGGCATGATCGGACACAGCGAAGGCGGCGAGATAGCCCCGATGATAGCTGTGCGCGATCACGATGTCTCTTATATCGTGTTACTCGCTGGGCCCGCCCTGCCGGGGATTCAGGTGCTGCTGCGCCAGTATGTTCTGGTCTCCGAGGGTGAAGGGATGAGCGATGCAGATATTCAGAAGGAGATGCTTTTCCAGGCGCCGGCCGACGAGATACTGGCAAGGAGCAAGCCGGGCGACGATACCAGAAACAAGTTGATTGCGCTCTATCACCACACCTATTCCGACGACGACTCCGTGCACTTGCTGAAGGCGCAATTGTCGCGGCTTAACAAACCGTGGGTCCACACCTTTCTGAACTACGACCCTCGTCCTGACCTGGAAAAATTGACCATTCCAGTGCTTGTATTGAACGGATCGGAGGATCGTCAGGTCGACCCAAACCAAAACCTGCCTGTGATGCGCACCGAGTTGGCTAAATCGGGCTCAAAAAGTGTCACGGTCATCGAAATGCCCGGCTTGAACCACTTCTTTCAAGACTCCCGCACCGGCGCAATCTCCGAGTATCGGGTCATTCCAGAGGCGATCTCGGGTTCAGCGCTGCACGAGATTGGCGACTGGCTGATTAAAACGACGAAGAGCGAGTAGAGAGCTATGATAAAAACATTCTCGGCGGCGTGGGTACTACCAATGGACGGTCAACTTATCGAAAACGGCGAAGTCGTTACCGAAGACGGAATAATCGTCGATATTCGTCCTATCGCAACGCCGTCGAAAGACCGCACTCATCTGAGCAACGCAGTTATTCTGCCAGGCCTCATCAATGCCCACACGCACCTGGAGTATACGGCGCTGCGTGGTTTCCTGGAGGATGTGTCATTTTTCACCTGGATACGAACGCTTAATAGGACGAAAGCCCATTTCACTGCGGAAGATTGGGTCGTTTCGGCAAAACTCGGCGCGCTTGAGTGTTTGGCATCCGGAATTACGACAATCGGAGACAACACCGACTCTGGCGCATCGATGGACGCCACTTTGTGGGCCGGCCTGCGGGGCCGAATCTATCAAGAGTTTTTCAATATCGATCATCGAACACCGGTAGAAGGGACGGCGCAGGATCTGTTCGAAAAACTGAGCGCGCTTTCAGCGCGGCGCGGGAGCCGAATGGAAGTTGGAATCTCGCCGCATGCGACTTACACAATCCGTCCAGAGATGTTCGAAGCAATTCACCGCGACAGACGATTCGACGGTGTCCCGATCAGCATCCATGTCGCGGAGTCACCGGCGGAAGTCCAGATGACGACCGAGGGCGCTGGGCCGTTTGCCGAGATGTTCGAGCGGCGAGGAATTGTCTGGACCCCTCCAAGGGTTTCTCCAACTCGATACGTTTACGACCAGGGCGCGATGGGTGACAAGACACTCCTCATCCACTGTGTGCATCAGGACGAATCGGATATCGCGCTTGCAGCTTCGTCCTGCTCGGCAATTATTCACTGCCCGAAGAGCAACGCCAAGTTGGGCGCAGGTATCGCACCACTCGACCAGTGGCTGAAGACGTCGGACCTGAAACTCGGGATCGGAACTGACAGCGCCGTTTCCAACAATTCCATCGATCTCTTTGAAGAGATGCGCTTCGCACTGCTGTTGCAGCGCGGGCGAGTCGAATCGGTGGACAATGTCAAAGCGGTCGATGTCCTTCAGATGGCAACTTCGGGCGGAGCGGCTGCTATGGGAATGGACGCGGATGTTGGGACGCTGACTCCTGGAAAGAAGGCCGATTTAATCGCGGTTGACCTGAGCGCCTTGCACATGGCCCCGGCGACAGACCCGCAATCGGCGCTGATCTATTCAGGCAGAGCATCGGATGTCAGGCTGACTGTGATCGGCGGCGAAGTGTGCTATCATGACGGCATCTTTATGCTGGTTGACAGCGACGAAGTTTTGACCGAGGCGGCGAGGCTGAAGAAGAAGATATCCATGGTGGGAAATTCGTGACCGGACGGGCAGCTGGCAAACGAGGCAGAAGATCGAAAGTAAGGTCGTCAGGATCAGCCTCTGACGGTATGACGGGCGCGGTGACGTTTTTCGTCGGCGCCGCAATCTCCGCATTTCTCTTTCTTTCCAACCCGCATCTGAGCCCGTTCGAAGGCTATCATTTAGTCAACGATTCGGTACTGCTCGGGCTGCCGTTGATTGTCATTATTCTCTTCCTCAAAGAAGAGCCGATCGATTTCGGAATGACCGGCGGCGACCGAGAGTACGGTTTCAAGGCCACTTTGATCGCAATTCTCTGTATGCTGCCGATCCTCTGGTATGCATCGCGAACCCCGGATTTTGTCCGTTACTACGGCAACACGCTGTCGCAGCCGCTGGCAGTGGGAAATTACGTCTTCGGAACGTTTTTCAAGCCGCACCTCCAGCTTACGGGACTTCTTTACTACGAATCCATGATGGGCTTTTACTTTTTTTGCTGGGAGTTCTTCTTCCGAGGTTTTTTGCTGTTCGGCATGTCGAAGTTCCAGAGATTAGGCAACTGGGGCGCAATCATAGTCCAAACCATTCCGTTCACCCTACTCCACTGGTCGCTCATCCCTGCAGCATCGAAACCGCCGATGGAGATACTGTCTGCATTCTTCGGCGGCCTCATTCTCGGCTGGCTGGCGATCCGCACAAAATCGTTCCTCTATGGATTCTTAATCCATTGGGCAATAGCCCTCGGCTTGGATTTACTGCTGGTTGTCCCGTACGTGATACATCACGGAAACTAGCGAGGCGAAAGACAACGCGTAACGCGCTATTCCGGCTTATTGGTGGCTTCGAGTACTGACTCGGCCATGTAGATGGGGGCGTGCATGCGAAGGGCCATGGCGATAGCATCGCTCGGGCGAGCGTCGATTTCGGCGTATTCGCCGTTCGGCTTGATGATCGACATTTTTGCATAGAAGGTCTCCTGCCAGAGATCGTCGATAATGATTCTTTCTAGCTGGACACCCACTTTGTCGAAAAAGATCTTCATCAAATCGTGGGTCTGCGGCCTTTCGGGAGCTTCGCTGTCGACCGCATAGTCCATCGCGTATTTGATGGAATAGGCTTCCGGCTGGGCGACATAGATATGAACCCGCCGGCCGCGGTTATCGCGCAGTGAAACAAGGTGCTGCGGCGGAGCGCCGTCCTGCTGGTGCTTGTACACGTTCAGCACCTTTACCTCTTTCTCAGCCAGGTTACGCGGAGATCGGTTCTCATTTTCGGTAGTGAAACTGAGAGAGTCGCCTTCACCAAGCGTTGATGGGTCTAAGGGCTGACGGCGCGATTCTTCGTTAAACTCGTTGGGATGCCAATCCTCACCAAACAAATTCTTGAAGTCGCCTTCCAAGCTGCTACCTCTTTCTACGGAGCTACGAAGTAATCCAAGTCAATCTCGGGCTCAACTACTACAGGATATCGTCGTTAGATACTATCATAACAATACCATCTTCTACGCGCAATATCTATCGTAAGTTTCTCAAATATGTCAACCTGCAGTGGCTCCGGTCTTACCTGCCAACTGCAAGAATTCCTTATTACTCTTCGTCTTACTTAATCGCTCGATCAGGAATTCGGTCGCTTCGGCTGTCTGAAGCCCTGCCAGAGCACGATGCAGAAGCCAGATGGCCTTCAGGCTGTCCGGATCGTAAAGCAATTCATCTTTACGTGTGCTGGACGCCTTGATATCCATGGCCGGGAACAGGCGCCGTTCGGACAGTCCTCGGTCGAGCTTCAATTCCATGTTACCCGTACCTTTGAACTCTTCAAAGATAATATCGTCCATTCTGCTGCCCGTTTCTACGAGCGCGGAGGCGACGATTGTTAGGCTGCCGCCGTTCTCGATATTTCTCGCAGCGCCGAAGAAGCGTTTGGGCCGGTAGATAGCCGCCGGGTCGAGACCTCCCTGGAGGGTTCGGCCGCTGGGAGTGACAGTGAGGTTGGATGCACGTGAAAGACGTGTCAGGCTGTCTAGCAGCACAACGACATCTTTCCCGGTTTCGACCAGCCGCTTCGCCTTTTCGAGGACGATATCTGCGACACGCATGTGATTTTCCGGCTGCTCATCGAAAGTAGAGTAGACCACTTCACCGACAGGCTTGCCATTGTCGGCCCGCCCTGCATAGGCGTGTTCGACAAATCGGCGGATGTCCGTGACTTCTTCCGGCCGCTCGTCGATCAGCAGTGCTATCAGGTGAACATCCTGATGGTTGACAGCGATGGAAAGAGCGATAGTTTTCAGGACAGTGGTCTTACCTGCCTTCGGCGGCGCAACAATGACGGCGCGCTGGCCTTTGCCGATCGGCGCGATCAGGTCGATGAATCGTGCGGTCAATCCGTGCGGGTCAGGATTTTCGCGAGAAGTCGCGAGGACTGCGGGAATTTCTTTCGGATCGACTTCCATCATTAGTCGTTCGTCGGGATAGATCGGGACGAGCTCATCGAAGTTCAAGCGATGGCGAGCGACTTCGGGATCGATCCCATTAACCTTGTCGACTCGAAGAAGTCCGAAGTACTTTTCGGAATCCTTCGGCGGGCGAACCTGGCCAAAGACGGTGTCACCAGTCCGTAAATTAAAGCGTTTGATCTGAGCCTGAGCGACATAGATGTCCTGGCCGTTTTGATCGAAGTTTCCGTGACGAAGAAAGCCCCAGCCTTCGGGGAGGATCTCAAGAACGCCTTGTGCGTGCTGCGGAACTTCCGTGGTCTGCTCCTGCGGAGCACGGTGGTGCCCATTGCCCGAGTTCCCACTGCGCTCGGCGCGTTCCGGACGTTCACCACGTTCCGGCCTCTCAGGCCGTTCTCCACGGTCACGGTGCGACCGGTTAGGCGGAGGAGCGCGACGTTCCGAGACAACCGGCGCCGGAGCCGGAGCCGGTGCCGGTGCGGCTTCGACGGGAGGCGGCGATAGGGCGTCCGGGGCGGCGGCAACAATGGCCGGAGCTTCGATAGTTACTGTTTCTGATTCGTCTTGTGTCATGGGGTGTTGTGTGATTTCGGAATGGTAGGATAGGCAGTCAATTGAGCGATTTAAAAGCTCCTAAGTTAAGACTGAAAAGCATATTCTAAGTGAAGAAATGAGAACCTGCAGGCATTTATTTTGAGTTTGTCGCGGATCTTGAAAATCGCTTGCGGGCAGTGCGTTCAACAGCAGCGCTCCCGCTTAAATACAGGAAAAGGAAATTAGCGAATGCGTAATCAACGATCTAGTCCGTTCCGGGCGTCAGTGGATGTATTCAATCGCCACCAAGGCGCGGGCTTCGATGTCAGCCAACCCGAACGGAACTACAATACAAAAACAGTGAAGAGCACTTTCCAAGAGGAGTCTAGAGCGGAAATCGCCTTCAAGATGATTATACCACGACTAATTACAAACAAAACACATAATTATACGAAGGCGTTCCCGACAAGTTCCTAACCGCCGCCGTAAACTTCCGGCTTCAGCACTCCAACATAGGGCAGGCTGCGGTACCGGCCTTGATAATCGAGGCCGTATCCGACGACAAACTGGTCTTCAACCTGAAAACCTCGGTAATCGACCGTAACATCCACACGCCTTCGCGAGGGCTTGTCGAGTAAAGTACAAACCTTAACGCTCGCGGCGCGTCGGGATCGGAGATTTTCCAGAAGGTAGGACAGGCGCAATGTCAAACCGGTATCGACGATATCCTCGACGACCAGGACGTGTTTGCTTTCGACGCTTTCGTCGAGATCCTTCAAAATGCGAACCACGCCGGACGACTTCGTGTCGGCCCCGTAGGACGAAACCGCAACAAAATCGAATGATAGCGGGACGGTGATCGCGCGAACAAGGTCGGCGAGAAACAAGGTACAGCCTTTGAGTATGCCGACCAGCATAAGATCTTTGCCGGAATAATCGGCGGAAATTTGGGCTCCGAGCTCACTGATGCGCGCGGCCAGGGTCGCTTCGTCAATGAGTATCTTCCCAATATCTTCATGCAAATCGGTGGACAGTCGACTGATCATCTATAACCTATCATTACAATTCGACAATCTGCGGGACGATAAAGTTACCGTCACGCTTTTCAGGCGCATTTGCCGTCGCCGCTTCACGCGGCAGGGACGGTGACACGACATCGTCCCGAAGGACATTCTTCAGTGAAAGAGAATGCGACGTCGGCGGGACTCCGGTTGTATCCAGTTCTTGCAGTCGCGCAAACTGTGCGAGGATATCGTTCAACTGAGTTGTCAGCCGAGTCTGTTCGGCATCCGACAGCTCAAGCCGCGCTAGCGCCGCGACTTGTTTTACCTGATCTTTATTTAGTTGCTGTGCCATGAAATGAAATGTTCGTTATCGAGCGGCATCGCTGGACAAAACTTCGCCCTTGAGGCGCAGTTAGCCAATATTATCTTTCGGTGGATGACCGCTGCTTTACTTTTTTCGCGGGAGGCGCCGGATCGAGCCCGTCCATCGTCGACAGGTTTTCCAGTGCGAAGTGGAAGTCGATGACTTCATTGATATCGATGGCGCCGAGGGTATCGAATCTCTCTTTATCGTCCTGCGCCAGCTCTTCCGTCGAGTCTTTAAGTATGCCGGCTTCCCACTCTTCCTGCTTGATAAACTGTTCACCCAGTTTACGGCAACGGGAGCACCGGTATTTGACATAGACGTAGCTGGGACCGAAGAGGCGAAGGTAATACCCTGTCTGCATAACATCACGTGAAATTACGCGCTGCCCGCAGTGGCACTTAACTGACGTTCGAATATTGCTCATCGCTTCACCTCCTGACAAAATCGTGGAGACAACCGTCCTTGGCGTTTCCCTCGGATGCATTCAATAAACTAATTTATGCGGCCGGAGAAAAGTTCGCCGCTGCTTTGCTTACCAACCGATGTCGAACTGACTTCGATATGTTTACCTAAAAACGCGGGATTTTTAAGCTGTTTGCTGTTTAAAAGATGCTTTCGCCGAATTTCTAATAGACTTGTGGATTGATCCAGACAGAAAATTATAGCACATTAAGAAGATTGAACCGACGTCTCTATTCCCTGCTCAGCGAACACGAATATCTATGTGTGTTATTATGGCTGCATTGTGATACGTTTACAGCCTTCTTTTCGATATATCTCGTAATTATACGACGGTAAACTACTGTCCAGTGTTCCAAAAAACGTCAAACGATAAACGCTTTCCAGTGTTCAGGGTCAAACGGTGTACGGTCTTTACACGAGCGCAGAGCTTCCACATAGGTCCGGGCTTGAACTTCAGCCAGTGGCCGACCGACGTAGCGGTCGCCTACTACGATAATTTCGCCGGATGTGAGGTCCCCGCGGCGATTGCACCGTCCGGCGCGACGTATTAACAGCTCGGGGGCGCATAGAGACGTGATCAGGATGTTGACATCCAGGTCGCTGTTTTCAAACGCATCGCTGTCGGCAACAAGCAGATATCCCTCGCCTTCTTTTTCCAGCTCACGTATCTGTGCGTAGGTCGTCAGTCGATCGTCCAAGCTCGCACTGCTGACGTATTTGAAGACTAAAACAGGATAGAGCGGCGTGAGAAGATCGTAAAGCTTGGAGGCATCCTCGGAGGATTCGCGAACAATTCCCACACGAGAGCTTGCAAAGTACTTGTCCTTGACCAGTTGTACTGCGGCCGCATTGACATCTTCATTCTCGGTCTGCTGGAAGACGATGGAGCGGCCCGGCTGGTAGAGTGCATCGGGGACATTGAGCGATTCAAGAAACGAAAGCTCTTCTTTAGCAGATTCCGGCAGCGTGGTCGAACCGATCAGGACATCCAGGTCTTCGGCATAGAGGAATTCGACCAGCTTGAGAAAGCTGCGGAAGTCTTCCGTCTCGTATCCCTGAGCCTCGTCAAAGTAGAACAGATCTCGCCGACGAGTCTCGAGCGACTGCAGGTTTCCGTCACCGAGCCTATCGAACCCGCCCGGCAGCGCATGGACCCCGCCGGCCCCAAAGAAAAGTGATCGGAACGATGAAAGCGGTGCGACAGCAACATCGACGCAAGCATCGAGCGGATGGTTGCAATGACCTTCTCTATACCCGCCGTCAGGAAGGTATTTACGACAAAAAGGCGAAGGCAGATCGACGTAAAGAGTGATTGGGGCTTCTCGGGCGATAGTGAGAGAGCGGACATAGGGCACAAGGCGGTAAATGTAGTCATCTAAAGCCGCGCTGTCAGAGGCGATGATGAAGAGCCGATGAAGTTGATCGTCCGACCGACCGCCTGTGAGCACAGGAACGAACACCGCCTCAAGCCGTCCAGCGCCAGGGCCGGTGGTTACCAAAAGACCGGTATCGAGTGTCGACAGCCGGGGAAAGAGCGCGCGCTGGAGAGTATTCGGAACTGCAATAGCGCCGTCTGTTGCATCGACAAACGCCTGCTCTAAATGCAGATCCCGTCTTTCATTTGAGTTCGTTACCAGACCTTCGATTGACTTAGCAGACACAGCAATCTCCGTAGTAGTCCCATTATAACACGGTTAGTGCGATGATCCTCCTGACCAAAAGTTCAATTCTCACGAAAACCAAATGGACCACCAGGGATTCCTGGCTGGGCGCGCCGGTTGGACGCGCATGTGCGTCAAAATGGCTTCTGGTATAATCCGCCAATGCCCAGGTTTCGTTCTCATCTCTTCCGCTCCCTCCTCTTCTGCTTCGCCACAGCAATCGGTCTGTCAATTTCCGGATGCGCCAAACATGAGTCAGCGAACGGGCCGCAGGGCAATACCCTTCGATATGCACTTCTTGCCGAGCCAACGACATTCGATCCGGATCTGGTGCAGGACGGCACGACGATCGACTTACTGCAGAATGTCTATGAGGGTCTGGTCGAGTGGACTCCGCAGAATACGCTGGCGCCGGCGATCGCGTCGAGCTGGACAGTCAGCAAAGACGGACGTACCTATACATTCAAAATACGACCGGGTGTCAAATTCCACAGCGGCAAGACTGTTACCGCCGATGACGTGGTGTATTCGTTTACACGGAGCCTTGATCCGAAATTAGCATCCCCAGTCGGCATCACCTACATGGGCGACATTGTTGGCGCGGCGGCTTTTGAATCAGGCAAAATACCCAGCCTTCCCGGAGTGAAGGCGATCGACGCGGACACAGTTTCGGTGACGATCACCAAGCCGAAGGCTTACTGGATTAATGTTCTGACCTACCCCACCGCCTATATTTTGAACAAGGATTCCGTCAACAAAGACCCGGACGGCAAGATCACCGATCAGAACGAAGACGGCAGCGGGCCATTTACCGTGGAGTCGTATGTCAGAGGTCAGGCAGTCGACTTAAAGGCCTATCCGTCGTACTGGGCCGGCGCGCCAAAAATTGACGGCATTCACAGGCCGATAATCACCGACGCCAATACTCGGCATAATCTCTATGTCACCGGGCAGCTCGATATGGTGGATTTATCGGCGGGGACGGTGAGCGACGACGAAAAAAATCCGGCGCTGAAAGACCAGATCGTCTTCTGGCCGCGCGCTGCGACCTACTATATCGGCTTGAACCAGAAGATGTACCCGCCATTCAAGGATGTTCGGGTTCGGCAGGCGTTCGCCTATGCTACAGACAAGGCGAAGATAATCCAGCTTGTGTTCAACGGACACCGAGATGTCGCCGAGGATATTCTTCCGGAAGGGATCAAGGGTCATGATCCAGAGTTCAAAGGGATTCCTTACGATCCAACGAAAGCGCAGGCCTTGCTTACCGCTGCAGGGTATCCGGCAGGTAAGGGCCTACCTGTACTGCCGATCTATTATCGGGAGTCGTATCCCGATCTCGAAACGACAGTCGACGTTTTACGTCAGATGTATCAGCAGACCCTGGGAGTGTCGATCCAGCCTCGTCGTACCGAATGGGCCACGCTTCTTCAGATGGAAGACAACAACACGCTGCCCTGTTACCACATTCGCTGGGCGGCAGATTATCTCGATCCGCAGGATTATTACTCCATTTTGCTGAGGACGGGATCGGAAGAAGATCACACCGGCTATTCGAACGCATCGTACGATGCGTTGGTGGACGCGGCCGATGTCGAACAAAACCCGGTGAAGAGGATTGCACTGTACCGGAAGGCAGCGGCAATCGCGGCCATGGAGGTGCCCGTGATCCCGCTCTATTATGTCAAAGAACCGGAACTGGTTCGGCCCTATGTGCACAATCTCGACGACTCGCTGATGGGTCATTTGCCGTACCTGCATGTGACACTGGGTCCTTGATGGTCAGGTTTCTGCTGCACAGGTTTCTGCTCGCCATTGTGACGATCTGGGCGATTGCAACCATTACCTTTTTCATCGCATTCCTTGCTCCGGGCGACCCGGCGATCCTAAAGTTCGGGGAAAAAAGCAGCCCGGTCGCGATTGCGGAATTTCGCCGCAAGCACGGTCTCGACCTACCGCCGCTGGTACGTTATGTCCACTATGTGGCGGGCATCACTCACGGAGACTTTGGATCGTCGTTCCAGAACGACGAACCGGTCTCCAGCTTTTTCGCTCGCGCTTTTCCCAAGACGATGCTGCTGGCGCTGCTGGCGATCGCCCTCGCGTTAACGATCGGAGTGACGACAGGAACGGTCGCGGCTTTGAAGCAGGGTACACTGATCGATCGATCGCTGATGGCGTTGGTGCTGGTCGGGGTCGGGGTGCCGAACTTTGTCCTCGCTCCGGTGCTCGTCTATATTTTCGTCCTCACACTGCCCAGACTGCTGCCGAACTTGAACGTCGAATGGCCGCCGGTGGTCTGGTCACCGGACGATCCCCTTTCGCTGCTGCTGCCGGTAGTCGTGCTCGCGGCGCGTCCGGCTGCCCTAATTGCGCGCATGACGAGGTCGTCACTGCTGGAGACGCTGCGTCAAGACTATATCAGAACAGCCAGGGCGAAGGGCCTCTCGCCAAGCCGTATCCTTTTTGTACACACGTTTAAAAACGCCTTCCTCCCGGTGCTGACTTCGGCCGGAACGGCGTTCGGCTTCCTGCTCTCCGGGAGTTTCGTCGTCGAAACAATTTTTGCAGTACCTGGTATCGGCGGCGCTTCGATCTCTTCGTTCACCACAAGAGACTATCCCTTGATACAGGGAACAACCTTCGTCCTCGCAACGATTTTCGTTGTAGTAAACGTACTGGTCGACATTTTGTACGCATTCTTCGACCCTCGGTCCAGGATGAACTCTGAAGGAGCGCCCGCTTGACCGAAAGCAGAAGTTTTTCTCTCGCGGAGTCGACTATCGAGGACCTGCCCGGGACTGCGAACCCTCCGAGCCGTGCGGTGTGGCAAGCGCTGCTACGAAATCCGACAGCGATTGTCAGCTCTCTATTGCTGCTGACAATTATTCTGCTTTCGATAATCGTCCCAATGGTATCGCCCTACAGTTACGAGATGCAGACCAACGATATCAGCGCCGCTCCTTCGGCCAGACACTGGCTCGGGACCGACAATATCGGCTACGATCTCGCCGTTCGACTGGCAGTCGGCGGCAGGATTTCCCTCTTTGTTGGTATGGGGGTCGAGACGATCTCGGTTTTAATCGGACTGACTGTCGGGCTAACCGCTGGCTACTACGGAAAGT
Organism: Armatimonadota bacterium; assembly: GCA_003134215.1. Taxonomy (GTDB): domain Bacteria; phylum Armatimonadota; class Armatimonadia; order Armatimonadales; family Capsulimonadaceae; genus BOG-944. The sequence continues at coordinate 342 of PLAD01000284.1, read as the reverse complement.
GGGCGGACACTGCATTGATGCGGTTTACGGATATGATGTTCGCGTTTCCAGATATTCTGCTGGCGATTTTGATTATGGCAGTCGTTTCGCCGGCCTACACGGGGATTACCGCCGGTTTGACTGCCGTTTTTGCGGCGCTGGTCGTGACCGGCTGGCCGAGTCTTGCAAGGCTGGTACGCGGCCAGACGGTCGTCCTGCGGGAACGTGAATTCGTGGAGGCATCGCGCGCTATTGGTGTTCCGGATGGACAGATCATGATCCGCCATATCCTGCCGAACCTGCTTTCCGCCGTGGTGGTCGCTTCGACGATAGACATTGCAGGGATTATCGTCGCCGAAGCGA
>PLAD01000260.1 GCA_003134215.1 Armatimonadota bacterium | reverse complement strand
TCGGCGCCGTCGTCGGTGACGAAAACCTCCCCATGCTGGTAAGGGTTCATTGTGCCGGCGTCCACATTGATATAGGGGTCCAGCTTTTGCATGGTGACGCTGAACCCTCGATTACGTAGAAGCCTGCCTAAAGATGCTGTCGTGATCCCCTTGCCGATCGAGGACACAACGCCGCCGGTAACTATAATATATTTGGTGGGAGTCGATGTCATATGGCGACTCATTATACTTCATCCAGGGTCATCAGGTCACGTGTCCAATTTTTCAAGGGCACGCTCGATCTCCTTATGAAACCGCTCGGAGGCTGCATCAGTCCGGCCATAGTCTTTGTCCGGGTCGCCCATTCTCAGCGTGTCTCCAATCTCCAGCAGGCCCCGCAGCGGTAAAATTGCCTCCCGAAAAGAGAGTGCGGCGCAAGTTCTAGCTCCTAAAATTTGCAGCCAGCGGTCGTTGATTGTGACCATTCTGAGCAGTGCACGGCGTAAAGTGGGACGAAGCGAGTCGGGCAGTCCGGCGTAATAGGCGCTTAGCTGTTTATCGAGGTCCCAGAATTCGGATGCGAAGTGCCGCCGATTGAGGTGGTCCAGAGTTTGATGCAGCTCCGCCAGTACATCGGCATTGTCGCCGTCCTTTTTGCGCGGCATACAGACTGTCGCAAGCAGAGTATCGTCGAAGAGCGGAGTGTCGTATGTCGCACGCCTTTTGCGATCCACCTGAAATTTTGACCAGATCCGCGATAGGAACGTGATGGCGAGAAGCCCGCCCGCATAGATGAGCGTGGTCGGATTGATTGTTGGAAATGTCATTGTTCTGCTGCTTTGAACAATTCATCCCACTTTGCCAGTCGCTCTTTAATTCGAAAAGGAATCGGGCCGCGATGGTTGGACGGCATGGCCATGTTGTACTTCAGAATTAAGTTGTTGGCCTCTTTCATAGTTTTGTGGTACTGCTCGCGGAGCGAATCGATCCCTGAGTAATTGCCAATCGCCCAGCGCTCTTCTGCGCGCGCTAGGAGCTGATCAGCTTCCGCCTTAACCGTTGTGATCTCCTTATCGATAAGTATCCACTCCGGCGCTACGCCGGCATTTCGCAATATTCGGTGGGTGGTGCGCAGGTGCGGCGGGGTGAGCGCATCTTGTTCCAGGTTCAGCGGCTTTCCCTTGCCGGGAAGGTTATCGAAAACACCCTGTTCGATGGCATCTTTTATTTTGCGCTCCGCAACAATCGGAGTCCAGTCAATTGCAAGATCGTCCTCGGGCATACAAATATATTACCCACTCGCCCTAAAGGGAACTCCCGATCGGGGTACAAGCATTTATTGAACAGTATTGAAAGGCGGCCATCCATGAGATTGAAAAGTTTTGCTCTTGTCTTGACGGCGTCTGCATGCGCCCTCTTTGGCATCTTTACGATCACCAATTACGGCGTCCGACTCGATCGGCTGACCACCGCCGCCGCACAGACCGAAGTCCAGTCATCGCCAAACAGCGGCGACAACTCTGGTCCCACATTAACTCCGGCCAAACCGGCCGTCGCTAAAGCAGTCAAAGCGTCTATTATCGCCCAGCTTAACGCATTCAAAAAGGATGATTATGCCAAGGCATCCATCTATCAAAGCAGCCTTTTGCGTCAAAATTTCACATCCGCCGATGCCTTCCGCTCGATGATGAAAACTCAGTATCCTGAGTTTGCGAGCTACAAGTCGATTTCGTTCGGCCCAATCGAAACCACATCCGACAAAAAGGCAGTCGAAGCAGCAGTCAAGCTAACCGGAACCGACGGTTATACTGTCGCAGCAGTCTATCTAATGATCATGGAAAACGGCCTCTACCGCGTTGCCGGAGTACAAGGCGGAGCAAGCCCCCACCCTATAGTAATTCCTATGGATCCAGCCGTCAGCTAGACAAAGAGACTTTCGTCACAAATATCTTTTCGTTGAGAGGCCCGCTTTTTCATAATTGCGGGCTCCTTAATATCTCCACCGCCTAAAATCTCTCATCACGTTGGCCTTGCGAACTCGCTCTGTTAAAATTAGCGAAACGGGATCAACTCATAAATTGTGCATATGTGTTATACTTTGAATTACAAAGTTCTTTAAATAACATGTAACAATTGCGGCTTGACTGGATTTATTATCAGTCGGAATTTGTTCAAGAGGGTAGAATGGCAAAACGGATGAGGTTACACGGCCTCCCAACGAATTGTAGAAAGGCGCGGATCGCATGGAATCAGGCGCACCAATTTTAGACTCAATCAACTCGCCGGACGATATCAAAGGATTGAGCGTCGAACAGCTGAAGACTCTGGCGCAGGAGATTCGCGACTATCTCACTGTTTGCGTCGCTCAAACCGGCGGACACCTGGCCCCAAGCCTCGGTGTGGTCGAACTTACCTTGGCCCTTCACAAAACATACAAGCTTCCCAAGGACAAGGTGATCTGGGATGTCGGCCACCAAGCCTATGTCCACAAAATTTTAACCGGCCGTCGTGAGCTCCTTCCCACTATTCGTCAATACAAGGGAATCAGCGGGTTCCTGCGAATCGAAGAATCGGAGTATGACCTTTACGGCGCCGGACACGCATCCACATCGATCAGCGCCGCCCTTGGTTTTGCAAAAGCTCGCGACTTTCGCGGCGGCTCCGAGCACGTCCTGGCGCTGGTCGGCGACGGCGCCCTCACCGGCGGATTGGCGCTGGAAGGTCTGAACAACGCTGCGGCTTCAAAGACCGATATCACGATCATACTCAACGACAACGAAATGTCGATCGCTGAAAATGTAGGCGCTCTCGCCACTTATCTGGCCAAGCTGAGAATGCAGCCGACCTACCAACGCGCCGAGAAGACCGCGCGCGGCATGATCGAAGGACTCCCGATCGGAAGTCACCTGGCGATGCGCGCCGCCCGCGGTATCAAACATGCTGCAACCCACTTTGCCACACCCGAGCATACCGGGCTCCTGTTTGAAGAAATGGGCCTGAGCTACATTGGTCCGATTGACGGACACAATATTGAACAGTTGCTCGATGTACTCGCCCACGTTAAACGGCTCAAAGGGCCGGTTCTGCTGCACGTACTTACAGTTAAGGGTAAAGGCCTGCCGTACGCTGAAGCTGACAGCCGCACTTACCATGGTGTGTCGCAGTTTTCTCCCGATGACGGCAAGATGGAAAAGAAGGCTTCGGGGACGACATACACGAATGTCTTTTCCGAAACGATCAACGATGCTGCCGTAGTCGACGACAAGATCGTCTGCATCACTGCCGCGATGCCGGACGGTACCGGGCTGGCGAAATTTGCCTCCGAGCATCCAGCGCGCTTCTTCGATGTTGGAATCGCCGAGCAGCATGCAGTAACATTTGCAGCGGGTCTCGCGGCCAGCGGCTACAAGCCTGTGTGCGCGATCTACTCCACTTTTCTTCAGCGCGCCTACGACATCATCATACACGATGTCGCATTGCAGCATTTGCCGGTACGGTTCTTTATCGACCGAGCGGGATTGGTTGGAGATGACGGAGGTACGCACCACGGCGTCTTCGATCTGGCCTACCTGAGTTGCGTCCCGAATTTGGTAATCATGGCGCCGAAGGATACCGCCGAGATGGGGGCGATGACCCGGTTCGCTCTCGATTACTCCGCCGGACCGATCGCCCTGCGGTATTCACGAGGCGGGCAGGAGCCTTTAACTGCCCTTTCGACACCCGTCGAACTTGGAAAGGCGGAGGTCCTCGCGAAGGACGGCGACGATGTTCTTCTCATCGGCCTTGGCGCCGGCGTTAAGATTGCTTTAGATGCAGCGGCTCTTCTCAAGGAGCGTGGCGTCGAGTCGACTGTCATCAATGCGCGGTTCTGCAAGCCGTTGGACGAAAAAATACTGGTCACCGCGGCGAACCGTTGTGCGAAGATTGTCACGGTCGAGGACGGAACAGTCAAAGGCGGCTTCGGCGCTTCAGTCCTGCAGCTAATCAACAGCCGCGGGATCGCCAAGCAGGTCAATATCGTTGGATTGCCAGATCGCTTTATCGAGCACGGCCCTATTCCCACCCTGCGTGAAGATGTCGGATTAACAGCCGGCGCGATTGCTGCGCTTGTGACAGGCGGCTCATCGGAAGATTACGATCCGGCGAGGCTGACAAACAAATCCACAATCGCCCGCAGATAGGTGAATCCGCGCAACTCGGATCAAGTGCGGAACCCTTCTCTCGGCAAATTGTTCACACATTGATACACACAGCGTTTAGACGGTTGAGGCCGACAAAGAACGCATCGCCGCAAAGTACTCGGTGAGTTTACGAACCCTGCTTCCGCCGACAAATCAGATTTTTACTACAGGCGGAACTGTCTCATTCGATAATTTCGTAGTAACTTTGCAGCTTCTCCAATCGCTTCGCCGCAGTCTCAGTCTTTTCTTCAGTCCCTCAATGATCCATCGGGTAAAATAAGGGCCGTTTTGCACGTAAACCTAATGGAAAATCAAGAACCCGTTACACCAGAATTAGATACCAGTACGCCGAACGCGGCAATCGATTTCGTCGCGACCAACGATCGCGCTGCCGAGGCAGTCCTCGGGCAGGCGCTGGCGCGGCGAATTGATGACGCTCCTGGTATCCCGCAAAAAGCCCAGCTGCTGTGGGCGCTTCCGACTAGCGAACGACACGCTGCGCTTGGGGCGCTTAACGCGGAGACAATCGCCGCTGTCATCGAGCTTCAGCCCGACGAAAATATCGCACTTCTCGGCAATTTGCCTGCGCCGAAGTTCATAGAACTCGTCAATCTCGGTCATGCGGAACATGGGCGGGTCTGGCTGGAAAGAGCGGTAACGTCCGGACACCTCGCCGCGCAGATGCTGCCCGCCCTGGTTCGTCCGCGGGACCTCATCCACATGCTGATGACATCTCCGGACTTTCGGCGTGCTCTGCCGCGACTGCTCAACTTCAACCGCGCGAACGAGATGCGCGCCGTGCTGCACCCGCTGGAGTGGAAAAACAGTTTGGACGATCTTCTGCTTGCCGATGCGCAGGAGCTGCTCACACGCGCCGCTATCAAAAACAGATCCGTCCGCGCGGTCCTTCAGTCGCTGGTCGACTTTTATCCCGAAGCCTACCTTGAGACGATTCGACTCGGCCTGGAGCGTGTCCAATATGAAGAAGACCATCCGGACGAGTTCTCGAACCTCACCGAAGAAGCCTTCGCCCTGCCTGACTTTTTAAATCAGGATTTGACTCNNCGAAGCCGATCACCGAGATTGTCCCGGCTGCGATAGACCCGTATCTGACACTCGCGACATCTCAGCTGCCGGAAGAGCGGCGTGCAAAGCTCGAAGAGGAGCTCCGGACGCTGCTAAGACAGGAGATTGTCTCCGGCGGTTCCTATTCGCAGGCCGACCTTATGCGCGCTGCAAGCAGACTGCTATTCCAGTTGCGCGCGGGATTGCTGCAGGCAGGCGCGGCGACCGCAGAGGATGCGGCGCGGATACTGGCGACTCAGTCATTTATTGAGCTTTCACAACTCGGCTCACGCGTCGCCGAAAAATATCGCCAAAAATCTCTGCAGCTGGCTGGGACGAAGGACTGGCTGGACTCCCAGCAGAAGCAGTTCCTCACTGCGATGCGTACTCCGGAAGCAAGTATGGACATGGAAAACAATATTCCCGTGTTCTATATCGCGACACGGCCAAACCAGCCCCGGGACGAGTGGCCGGCGGTGAGCTTGGCCGAGATTGAAGCGACGCTGGACCATATCGCGGCATGGACAGGTCTTGCGCGCGCTGCCTTCTCGACAGCCGCGCGTGTTCAGTCGATCTTTGCGACGGCAAAAACACGTACAGCCGATGAGGCGTGTCGCCGGATCGCTGTGGCGCTCTGCCTCTACCGCCGGTGGGAGCCGGAATTGGTGCGCCCGAACGAAGATTACGCACAGTTCCGCCGGCAGTTCTCAGACAGCTTGGGACGACTAAATCCGGCGCGACAAGTGGTACTCGATGCACTCGATGCCACTCCGCTGTCGTCATGGAAGCCCGCCGACGCTAAGGAAAAGGCGCGAACCTTGCTTATGACCGCAGTCGACGAGCTGGAAAAGCGTGAGCGCCCCACAAGGGCTGCAAGAACCAGCACCCAGATGGAAGATGAATCCTTCGCGGAGCGAGATGACGATTAATTCGCGGCGTGTTTGGTGTCGAATCCGGGCTTCCTGCCGGTTATGTACACCATTCGGTCCGTGCTGATATGTTCTCCAGATTCAATGCTTGGACGGAGAACTTGTTCGAACAATTGCCGTTCCTCCGCGCTGAATTTCTCCGCCAGGATAAAGCTGAGAGGCGGCGCCCACGGATGGGGCGAGCAGCCGATAAACTGCTTCCACGAAGTTATTTGCGCTCTTTTACTATTGATATGGAGTTCCATGTGCCCTTCGGCGAAGCCGCTGTCAACCACATTTCTGAACAGTATTCTCTCCGTGTAGTTTACATGCGAACTCTTGAGGCATACTTCTTCCGTATCGGGAAACTGAGCGGCCTTCCATCGATGCAATAGCTCAAGGAACCGATCCGGCGGCTGGGCCGATGGAGCTTCCACTCGCATCCGCAGCACTCTAGCGTATAGAGCCTCGTCTTGCAGAATCGGTTCAGCAATAGAAATCCGCCCGCCCGGCTTCAAAATTCTATAAAATTCCCTAAGCGCCGCCGGCTTATCCTGCACATAAGCAAGCACCGATCTTGTCGTCACAACATCCACCGAGGCAGTTGGGATAGAGGAAAGGTCATCCGCCGGGCATTCGATAAAGGTGCACTGGTCGACACAGTCCCGTTCCCTGGCTGCATTTTCTGCGTAGCGAAGCATCGGCGCCGAGATATCGGTAAGGATCACATTCAGTGATTCGCCGATGCGACCGATTGCGCGAAACGCAATGAGTCCCTCCCCGGAACCGACATCGACGAGAGTCATCCCAGGCTCCAATTGAGCTCCAGCTATAACACGATCGGCATACTCAGCTACTGCTGCCTGAACTGCTTTTCCGTAATCCTCGTCGTCTGCTTGACGATAATGCAGCAGCCATTCGGACCAGACATCGGTATCACAACTCGGGCGGGTTTCAGTAAGCATCCTAATTTTTTGCCTTAACGTTTGGAATCTTAGATATTTATTCCATATTGCTTACATCACCTGCTATATGTACGAGTTCTCATTCCATGCGGCAATGTCAGATTGAGATTGGACGGATTGGACATTCACGTTCTTTCCCTATTGTTATGGAGGCAAAAATGGTTCTAAATACAAGTGACAGCAGCTCAAATTCCAAAGGCGAAGTTGTCGTAGGCGGGTGGTTTTCCAAATATCCCAATTGGAATCTCAATAAGGTAGTCGTAATTCTTCTCGCTTTTGTGTTTCTCGGCCTGTTCTTCGACCTTCGTTATGAGCATGTCGATAAGCTTCGTCACCACACATTGGCATGGATACCAATTGTCTACTCCGGAGCGATGGTGATCGCCTGTTTGCTGGGTCTATCCTCGTGGGAGCGCCAGGGGCGTCAGGCGCTCTTCTATGCATTTGCAGTCGGCATTGCCGTAGGCCTTCTCGGCTTTTTGCTGCATAACGGCAAACATATAATCAGCGATCTTGCGGAGGTGCTTTTAGCCTGGGTGAAACCGGAGCATTTAAGCGATCACCCTCCAACTCTTGCCCCGCTAACGTTTGCCGGGTTAGGCGTTGTCGGAATGCTGGTCTGTACATTTAAACCTCTTACAGGGATTACAAAATAACGACTTCAAAAAAATGCACTCCGATATTTTCGGAAATATCGGTAAAGATTACAGTATTTCTGCCGATAACTCCAAAGTACAGTCAGAGTAAGGAGTGATGTAACTATGTCAATTAGCAGCATCTCCGGCGCAGCGCCGGCAGTATCATTACCGGCCCCAGCCAAAACTTCAGCCCCGGCGCCTCAGGCAGCCTCGTCGCCCAGCGCGACCGTGTCCTTTTCCAAAGAAGCAACAGCGGCACATCAGGCATCAGGCGATGTCGACCACGACGGCGACAGCCACTAAATCGGGAAGCAGCTCATCTAAACCATCTACGCTTCATGAACCGCTTGCAATTGTTAGCGGTTCATTTTTATTGGACTCCAACCATTACGGCGCGGCGCCCAGCTTACCGAGCCAGATACCGATAGCAAGCAGCTCGAAGACAACCACAACATAAGCCGTATGGAGAGCAACCATGAGGTTATTGATTAGAAATGGAAAGGTGTGAAGCATACCGCCGAGAGCGGTGCCGACCCCGGTAATTGCGCCGCGAAGGACCGGCGCCCCGCGGCCCGTTTCCTTGCCGTCGTCCGAAAGAGCTTCAGCAAGCCCCATACTGACACCCGCTCCGAGCGAGGCCGCCAGTCCGACAAAAAAACGCAGAATGCGGTTTGCCGGTCAGTCCAGCGGCAGCGAAAATCGGCGCTAACGTCGATACAGAACCGTCCATCAGCCCCAGCAGTGCAGGCTGAACCTTTTGCAGTACAAAATCGTGTTCAACGCTCGACTAACATTAAGCTAGTTCGAGTCCTAACCTTTGCTAGATCGGGTGCCGGCAATTAAGGTTTAATTATGTCCGCTCCTATGGAATAGCTATAACTGTAGATTCAGTTTCTCCTTTTCAAGCGGTGCCGAGGCCACACTCCAAACTCGGATCTTTCGTCTTCAACAGCTGAAGTTATCAGCTTCTGAGTTAAGCGAGCTGCGTTACTTCATTCTTCAGGCACACGCCTTGCTCTCTTCCTTCGTGCGTTTACAATGCAGGTCCGCTGTGACGCTTCATTACAACTGTTCAGCAATAGCGACAATTCAACTAACATGCTCTTGAAAAACACCGACGTCGTAAATCGAAAACAAACGCTCATTGCCGAGCGGCAGCGGTTAGAATTCGCTTCTGCGCAATTAGCAGCGGTCCTAGAACATTCCAGCGATGCGATATTTAGTGAAACGACTGACGGCCTGATCGTCACCTGGAACAAAGCCGCAGAACAATTGTATGGATATGCCTTATCGGAAGTAACAGGCCGGCCGGCTCCGTTTCTCTATCCTGCCCGCGATCACTTACAATTTCTGGTCGTTCAGGACATCCTTCGCAAGGGCGAACTGATAACCCGGTTCGAGACCACACACTGCGATCGAAATGGTCGCCTGATCGATGTGACCGTCGCGATCTCTCCGATCACCGACACAAAAGGCGTTGTCGCCGGTTCGCTATCCATTGTTCGGGACAATTCAGAACGAAAAGCCGCTGAGCTGATACTTGCACATGTTCAAAATGCAGTAATAGCGATTGATCCTTTTGGCGTCGTCACCTACTGGAACCGCTTTGCACAAACCGTTTATGGTTGGTCGGCCGATGAGGCAATTGGCAGAAACCTTTTTGATCTGATCGATTTACGATTGTTAGAGAACTCATTTCCTTTCGAATTTCGAACGGACGACCACAGCGATTGGGACGGCGAATTTTTGGTCCGGAGAAAAAGCGGCAGCATATTTCCAGCGTACTTTTCCACCACGCCGATAAAGACTTCGGAAGACATTCTAGTTGGACGAGTTTGCGTCAGCATAGACGTGACAGAACAAAAGGACATCGAAGATGTACTCAAGCTGGCTGCTTTTGAACAGCGCGTTCTCGCGGATCGTCTGGCGTCTGAAAGGACAAGCTTGGCCGACGCTCAAGCGGTTGCCAAGGTCGGAAGCTGGGAATACGATATCGCTAATGACATCATAGACTTCTCGAACGAAACGAGGCGGATCTTCAGCCTCGGTAGTTTAGCTTCCGGCATTTCCTTCAGCATTTTTCTTGAGCATGTCTTTCCAGATGACCGGGAAGCAGTGCAGGCAGTTTATGCCCAGTCGCTGGCATCGAAAACTCCTTATTCCTTCGATTACCGCATACACGCGCCCGATCGAACGTTCCGTTCGGTCAACCTGCGCTGCCGAACAGAGTACGACGGGAAAGGCATCGCTGTAAGATCTTTAGGCACCGTACAAGATATCACTGAGCAAAAAGACGCGGAGCTGCAGCGGGACAGAACCGAAGCGTCCCTGCGTCAAAGTGAACTTCGTTTCAGGAACGTGATTGAAACAGTTGACTGCCTCCTGATTCACGATCAATTTGGACGAATGGTGGATGCCAACAAAAACGCTTGTGTAAGCCTTGGCTATTCCCGCGAAGAGCTGCTGCAGATGACGGTTTCGGATTTCGAAAAGACAGCAGATCAAACGTATTTGCACATGATCTGGAGCCAGTTGGTATCTCGCGAGACATTGTCAGCCGTCGTACACGGTTCGCAGAAGCGCAAAGACGGATCAATTTTTCCGGTTGAAGTTCATATTAGGCTATTGGAATCGGATACCTCCACACTGCTGGTAGCAATTTGCCGGGACGTCACCGAACGTAAAGCGTTCGAGGAGTTGCTGCTCGAAAGTCAAATTGGGCTGCAAAATGCGCATCGAGAGTTGGAAGTACGAGTTATGGAGCGCACTATCGAACTCCAGGAGGCCAAGGAGCAGGCGGAGGGCGCGAACGCCGCAAAGAGCGAGTTCCTTTCGCGGATGAGCCACGAACTTCGAACCCCGATGAACAGCATTCTGGGTTTCGCCCAGATCATGGAAATGGATCCCGCCAACGAA
>PLAD01000399.1 GCA_003134215.1 Armatimonadota bacterium | reverse complement strand
GTCGGCGAGCCGATCAACCCCGAAGCATGGATCTGGTATCACACGGTTATTGGGGGTGAAAAATGCCCAATTGTCGATACGTGGTGGCAGACCGAGACCGGGTCTATCTTAATCAGCCCACTGCCGGGATTGACAACGACTCAACCGGGATCGGCATCCACTCCGTTTCCCGGCATCAGCGCCGATATTGTTGACGAGAATGGCCAGAGCCTCCCTCTCGGCGCGGGCGGTCTACTTGTGATTAAAAAGCCGTGGCCGTCAATGCTTAGAACGCTATGGGGCGACGAAAAAAGATACCAGGAAGTGTATTGGTCAAAGTTTGAAAAGCAGGGTTATTACTTTGCAGGAGATGGAGCCAAGCGGGACCGAGAAGGCAACTACTGGCTCCTCGGGCGGGTTGACGATGTAATCAACGTTGCCGGTCACCGTGTATCAACAATGGAAGTGGAAAGCGCACTTGTCGACCATCCGACGGTCGCCGAAGCGGCCGTAATCGGGAAGATACACGAGATCAAAGGACAGGCTATTTCGGCGTTTGTTACATTGAAAGACGGTGTCAACATGAGCCAGGAGCTTCAGCATGAGCTGAAGGAGCATGTCGTCAAGAAAATCGGAGTCATCTGCCGGCCGGATGATGTATTCTTCGCGGCTGAACTTCCTAAAACACGGAGTGGGAAGATTATGCGCCGCCTTTTGCGTGATATCGCGGAAGGGAGAGCACTTGGAGATACAACGACGCTTGCAGATCCATCCGTCGTAACCACCTTGAAGGATCACTACGCAGAAGAAGCATAATCAACCTGCCCGTTGAAATCGTAACAAGGCAGTCAGTGATTAAATTAGACAGACGAACAGCCCGGAGAGACAATCATCTCGTCCGGGCTGCTATCTAATAGGTAACAGCAGATTATAGGGCGGATCGGCGCCCGGTGATTGTTCGCATGATAAGCAGGAGAACAACTGCGCCTACGAAGGCGACCAGTGTGCTGCCGATCCATCCAGGGTAAGAATGGCCAAGCAAAGCTGTGAACAGCCAGCCGCCGATTACTGCTCCGACCAGACCGACCACAAGGTCACCCAGCCAGCCGCCGGGCCCCTCACCTGGAACTACCGCCTTTGCAAGAGCTCCTGCAATTATTCCGACAATCACCCAAAAAAGTATGTCCATTACTAAAGAACCCCTTTCACGAAACTTACGCCATCGATGGGAAAATATTCCCGAGGCTTAATGCTTCTAAACAGGTGAGCGACTGACGCAATTAAACCGCCGGAGATGCAATTGTGCATCTCCGGCGGCTATATAATCCGGGAGTTAATACCGTCTTGAATTCGACTGCCGCTGATGTATCTGCAGTCTTAAGTCTTGGCAGGATTTCGAGCGAGACTCTACGCGAGTTGCAGTTCCGCTGCCTCCGTCGAAATAACGCTGGTCGCGTGTTCGCCTTTTGGACCCGACTCCATTTCGAAGATCACGTCCTGTCCTTCTTTCAGAGACTTGTAGCCTTCCGATTTAATTACAGAATAGTGCACGAAAACGTCGCGGCCCGTGTCGAGTTGGATAAACCCGTAACCCTTTGCGTTATTAAACCATTTGACTTTGCCTGTCATTTTGCTCAACATTTTATTACGTTTCCTCCAGCGAACGCACTTACCTACACTGGTCAATCACGCATGACGCCAACGATGTGTTAAGCATAAACTATGCCAGGTAGATAGAAGGCGAAACGTCGAAGTGTATCAAGCTGGTGAGTTTACCGGGCTTTGCACCAGCGCACTCGTTGTGATAGAATAGAAGTGTAAACGATGAATTGGTCAAGAGTTAGACTAGCTTTATCAATAGTGACGGCTGAAGGCCTATGGAAGACCTGGGCGGAGCGTTTCCAGTATGCTCCCGCTACTAAACTTCCCGCCAAATCCCATGTAAGCTTCGAAAGCCTTCCAGCGCTTCCGGCTTACTATGATTATGCGGGCGCGGCACATGTTCACTCGAATCACAGCGACGGCGCCGGAACGGTCGAGGAGATCGCCGCTGCAGCCGCGGCTGCCGGGTTAGATTTCGTCATGGTCACTGATCATAACGCCATGACCGCACAACAACTAGGGCAGGATCGCTGGTATGGCGATGGTAAGGTCCTCGTCATTGTTGGAGCCGAATTCGGCACCGACATTGGCTATCTTCTTGTCTTCGATGTTCCGGATGAGTTCACACCCTTTCATGGTTCAGCAGAAGAGGGCATGGATAAAATTAAGAACCTTGGCGGCTACGGTTTTATTGCTTTGCCCTGTGATCTAAAGGGGCCGTGGCGCGACCCGGATCGTCGCGCATCGTGGATCGGGCTTGAAGTATTCAATCTGAGTTGCTTTGCCCGCACCAAGATCAACCTGCCTGGTTTCCTTTTGGTATTGATAAGGTACTTCGGTGGAAATCCGGACTCCGCATTCAACCTTGTTGCCGCTCGTCCTGACGAGGAGATGCGATTATGGGATCGCATGCTGCAGCGCGCATCCGATCGTGACGAATGCATGCCGCTTGCTCTAGGTTCGCTTGATGCCCATGCGATCATGAAGGTCGCCGGCGCCTCGTATCCATATCCAACTTACGAACAGGTATTTCGAACTCTGCGTACCCATGTTCTGAGCCGTCGGCCGCTATCAAACATTCCGGAGCAGTATGTTCAGGATCAGAAGACAATTCACGAGAGTCTTCGATCAGGTCTGTCGTACATCTCTTACGACAACTATGCCGATGCTACCGGATTTGAGTTTGGGCTGCACCGATCAGGTGAAATGGTCGCTGAGATGGGTGAAGAATGCGTTCTGCCAGCGGATTACGGTTTTGTTCCGAATGTCCTTTCTGCGCGCGCACCGCGCAGCCGCTCGATTATTAGGCTCTACAGGAACGGGAACCTGGTTGCTTCGTCGCGCGGCGGTCGACTGGATTTTGCGGTGTTCGAGCAGGGGACTTATCGTGTAGAGGTTTATCTTTACAAATATCGTTTGTTAAATCTATGCTACGGTGCAAAGCCATGGATATTCAGCAATCCAATTCGGATCAAACTCCCCGTTCCTTCGGATCAGCCATCGGAAGTGCACTCGGTCGGAGCTCAGCGGGGACGTATGAGGCTTAGCTAGGCCTTTGGGCGAAGTTCGAGCGATCACAGAAATAGAGCCGATGATAACCACGACCCACATGAATCACAAAGTTGACGCATTTATTGGCAGAGCGAAAAAGTGGCAGCAGGAATTGGAGAAACTGAGGTCGATTATTCTTGACTGCGGCTTGGCCGAAGACTTGAAGTGGGGAAAGCCTTGTTACACTTTTCAGGGCAATAACATAGTTCTTCTGCTACCACTTAAAGAGCACTGTTCTGTTCTGGTTTTTAAAGGGGGCTTATTGAACGACCCCAAGGGCATCCTCTACAGGCCGACGGAGAATACGCAGGCTCAGCGGCAAATCAGGTTTACCAGCTTCGGCCAAATTACTGAAATGGAAACCGTACTTAAGGAATACATCTACGAAGCGATTGAGGTGGAAAAGGCCGGCTTGAAGGTAGATTTGAAACCGATCACGGAGCGCGTCATACCTGATGAATTGCTGAGTAAGTTTGACGAATTTCCGGTGCTTAAGACTGCGTTTGCATCGTTAACTCCAGGAAGGCAGAGAGCGTACCTCCTTCATTTTTCTGCACCCAAGCAGTCGAAAACCCGGGAGACAAGAATCGAGAAATGTATCCCTCAAATCCTTTCAGGTAAGGGATTAAGCGACTAGCATCGGACACAATGGCAGCATACCGCCTCCAAATTAGGCATCCTGTCGTCGAAATAGATCGCCTTCACCAAATAGCGTTGAGATTGCAATAAAAAGCCGGAACGATCCAAATCGCTCCGGCTTTATTTGCAGGCTACGGATGTTAGAACTTGAACTGAAGTTCTGCGGTGTAGAGGTTGTACTCGGACGGCTTCGGAGTGCCGGGAGCATGGGCGACGGCCCACGGAGAATCGAGCCAGAGGCGGAGCCGGGTCGCGCTGTCAAGGTTGTAGAGGAGACCGTAACCGAAGTTGACGTCATCGTACGTTGCGTTTCCGCCGCTCTTTGTGGTACCGGTCGCGAAGATATCGGACGCATTCTTATCAGTCGAGATTGATCGCTGGAATGTGTCGTAATCGAAGGCTAGGGTTAACGGCTTAGGCGTAGTAGCGAAGAACGTATATCCTGCCCAGAAGTAGGATCCCTGTACCTCATTGCCTTTCACATAAGTGTCTGTCGAAAAACCGAGCGGATTGTTTGTGTAGACCGTTCCGGTGTATTCGTCGAAATAGGAACGCTTTTCGTAGGTGCCACGAACGAATTCGTAATCCGCGAAGAAGCCGTCGTATTTCGCCTGACCGTCAAGTCCGAAGAGCTGCTTTTTGGGTTCGATCGATGCCTTGGTTATTGACCCAGCGATAGTATCGTCCTGGATCGTTCCGCTGTAGTACGACGTACCTACGTTGAAAATCTTTGTAGGGGAAGCATACTGCAGTCGAACGATATCATCGAAGTGACCATCGTTGTTTTCGTAATTACGGCCAGAGCCGTTGATAACGGCCCAGGTTCCGATTATCCCATCGATTCCGTAGGACAGCTTAGCACCCTTATCATAGTCCTGACTGTCAAAAAGGCCGATGTTGTTCGATTCGCTAAATGCCAACGGACGCTCAGGTGTCAAGTTGGCTGATTGTGAAGCGGGAAGAACGTAGCCGAAAGGGGTTGCAAAGAGACCGGCTGTGATGGCGGGGTACTTTGATGAACCGTCGCCAAACACGTAGGTGCCATTTGCTTCGCGGACGGTAACCTGCTGGTTAGCGGTAGTGTTGACGGCACCCGACGCGTCGATCTGAAGTCGATAGCTGGTGTTTGCTGTCGGTGAACCGGCTACAATAATTCGCGCACGTCGTACTTCAGCAGATTCGTTCGTTCCGCCTTGTGCATATGTTCCATTATAGGCACCGGCAATACCGGGAGACGAGTTTAAACCGTGTGGAAATACGCCTTGGTAGTCGCTGGCTGCTGCGACGAAACGGGTCTGGATGTAGCCGCTGATTGTGTACTTTCGGCCCACGCCGACTCCGTAAGAGTTATCTGCAGTCGTTTCAGCAGTTTTGGCAGTTTCATAGGCCTTTACAGCAATAGCTTTAGCATCGATAATGTCCTGGCGAAGCGCATCGAGCTGATTCTGCAAGTCGGTTACGTTCGATTGAATGGCGGTCAGCTCTGGCTGAAACGTGTCTACCAGGACCTGAATTTTATTCAAATCGTCTTGAGTTACCGGTACGCCGGTGGGAGTGGTCGGGGCGGCGCTTACCTTTGAGCTTAAATCGTTAATTGTCGAAACGATCCGGTCGATGACCGTTGCAAACTCATATCGGGAAAGGGCGCGCTTGCCAAGAAAACTGCCGTCCGGATACCCCTTCACGTAGCCTTCATTGGCCAGGTCGGTAACTGCCTGGTAAGCCCAATGATTTGAGGGGACATCTGGGAACTGCGTTCCCTGAGCCTCGGCCGGCTGAGGGCAGAGCCCAGCAGCTCCAGCGCCCAGGGCCATTGCGCCGCAAATGAGTGCGGTATTCCAAATCTTCACTTAGATCCTCCTTAGGTGAACTTGATAACTGCATTGACGGCTGTTCGGTCGTCCGATTAGCCGCCGTTATCGCTCTACAGCTAATTGTAATTCTTACGCTACAAGGCGTCCGAATAATAAGGCTAGCTTTCAGGCGATTTTCTCAAAGCACTCTAACACATTAATGTTAAGCTAATATTAAGCAGGGTCGAGCGGCGTCGGTAGCGTCTGACCTTTGATATGCTCAGCAGGAAGTACAGCAATTGTGATTGGCTTTCATCTTAAAGCGCCCTTCCTAGCACGCGCATTGTACCTAATTCCAGTAGGTAATACTTTTTAGATACTGTCCCATATCTTCGAAGGCGGGAAAGTGATGCAAATTGTAGTTTAAACCCGTTCCTTGACTACAACCGCGCAATGTCAGTTCAACGGAGGCGACTACGTGCCGGGTGCCTGCGAAACTGTCAGGCATGTCGTACTACGGCTCGCAAAGCATTTCTTTTGATGTCTACCAGTCCCGGTGGTTCGAAGATATATTCGGGAATGTTAATGTCTGAGCTGAACACCGAGAAGCGATTATGGAATTTCCCATGCTGACCTATAAAACTAATCCAAGCGCTCTTTGCACTCTAGACATTGTGTCCTCCTGGGTTCGAAGGGTTCGGTGACTGCGGTTCCGCATATGCTCGGCAATCGACCGATTACGCTGCTGAAAGTGGCGAAGATGATACGAACGATACATATGTGCGCCGTTTCGATACATCGGCGTTTAGCCGGATGTTTATGGAGAATGACGCAGACTGGGTGTGAGCTGTTAGCTTTTGTCAAAAACGAAAGGGCCGCACTGACGCAATTAGAAGTAATTTCTTAACATTTACTTAACCTCAACAGATTATAATGTCGTTGCATCGGTCGGCGTTGATGCCGCGATGATAAGTGCAATACCGCATAAAAAGGATACAGATATCAGGATGCATCATAAGTTTTCACAATTTGGTAATTTTTCAGCGGCAGCGCTCCTGCTAGGAGGAATCTTGGTTGGCGGCGCGGCACAAGCTCAAGACCTGCAGGGCGCAGGTTCAACTTTCGTCAACCCTATCATGACTCACTGGACTGCCGATTACCAGAAGACCGCCGGAGTTTCTATCAATTATCAGCCTGTCGGTTCCGGCGCTGGAATTAACGACCTGGTTGCCAAAACGGTTGATTTTGCGGGAAGCGACGCTCCGATGAATGCCGGACAGCTAGCAAGTGCAGGCGCTCCAGTACTTCATTTCCCCGATGTTATCGGAGCTGTGCCCGTNNTTACAACGTAGACGGCGTAGGGCCTGGCATTCACTTGTCCGGCGATGTCATCGCCAACATATTTCTTGGCAAGATTACCAAGTGGAACGATCCCGCGATTACTTCACTAAATCCGACGAGCAAGTTTCCTGATGCTTCGATCTTTATCGTACACCGCAGCGACGGGTCAGGAACCACCGGTATCTTCACCGATTATCTCGCGAGAGTCAGCCCTGAGTGGCACGATCTTGTAGGTGAAGGCACATCGGTCAAGTGGCCGGCCGGCCTTGGGGCAAAGGGCAGCGCCGGAGTAGCGGGACTGATGCGAACGCATCCGAACTCGATCGGTTATGTCGAGCTTTCCTATGCTGTTCAAAACGTGATCTATTATGCGTCTGTTCAGAATTCCAAGGGAAAGTTTGTCTATCCGACTCCGGAAAGCGCGGCAGCGGAAGCTTCAAATATCAAGGTTCCTTCTGACTTCCGTACGTTCTTTACTGACGGATCAGCCGCGAATGGCTACCCGATCAGCGGGTTTTCCTGGCTCATCCTTTATAAGGATTCTCCGAAGACCGACCAATTGAAAAAGTTCATCACCTGGGTTCTCACCGATGGCCAGCAGTATTGCAAGGACCTTGACTATGCGCCAATTCCTGACTCGGTAAAGTCGAAAGAGTTAGCAGCGCTGGCAACGTTAAAATAATAGTTAGCAGCTTGCTCCGATCAGGCGGTTTCGTGAACCGCCTGATCCCTACTGAGTTTCGAAGAAGAGCGAGTGAAAATTGCTATGTCTATAGATACTGGATCAGCCGCAACTCCTGGGGTCGCCGCCTCTACTGGAATAAGCCCCGAACTGAAGCGTCGGAGCCTTCATGAGACTACGCTATCGCGGTCACTGGACCGCGGTTATATGTTTCTGCTTTTCCTTGCTTCCCTGGCCATTCTGGCTATTGTAGCTGGACTACTCATACAACTGACGCTTTCCTCAGAGCCGAGTCTTCGAGCATTTAAGCTTAATTTTTTCGTTCGTGATGACTGGGATCCTGTCGCTAACATTTATGCTGCGCGGCCATTCATTTTTGCGACCCTGTACAGTTCACTCATTGCGCTCTTAATTTCGATACCGATTAGCTTAGGTGCTGCAATTTTCCTTNNACCCAAATGGCTGCGAACACCACTGTCGTTCCTTGTCGAACTTCTTGCAGCAGTTCCGAGTGTCGTTTATGGTCTGTGGGCAATATTCGTCATGATCCCGTGGCTGACCAATAAGGTGGAAACGCCGATTTCGACGTCTCCTTTTTTGGCGAAGATGTCCCTCTTCAATATGCCGCCGAACGGACAAGACATGCTTGCCGCCGGCCTCATACTGGCAATCATGGTGACTCCTTACATTACGGCGGTGTCGAGGGATATACTTCGAGCAATACCGCGGAGCGTTCGGGAGGGTTCATATGCTCTGGGCTCTACAAAATGGGAAGCAATAAATCTGGTTGTCCTCCCGTTTGCAAGAGCAGGTATTACCGGCGGGGTCATCTTAGGGCTCGGCCGCGCTTTAGGCGAGACAATGGCAGTGACGATGGTCTGCGGAAATGGAATGGGACCTTTTAAGGTCGCCCTCTTTAATCCGTGCTCAACAATGGCTAGTGTAATTGCAAACGATTTGGGCGATGCCTCCGGTTTACATATTTCAGCACTGATCGAAATTGGTTTGATTCTGTTTTTGGTCACTATGGTTGTAAATGCCGCTGCAAGGCTGTTAATCTTCTTTACGGCAAAGGACATCCAGGGAGGCGGTAAAAGGCCATGAGTACCGCAATTAACGGATCGAATAAATCTCTTTCACGTCGGCCAGCGCAGATCCTAAATCGACAGATCTACAGTTCATTTGTGCTAGGCTTAACAGCCCTGGCAACGGCGATTGCTGTGGGTGCACTGCTCATGGTTCTCGGCTATCTGTTGGTTAAGGGATTTGGTTCCCTTAATCTAAACGTACTGACGAAAGGACCTGCCCCTGAAGGAATGACAGGAGGAGGGCTGCGGAACGGTATCATCGGATCAGCCATAATGATCGGCCTTGCATCACTAATCGGCATTCCGATAGGCGTGCTAGGGGCGATTTATCAGATTGAAGCGAAGGGCCGTTTTGCGTGGACCATTCGGTTTCTCACCGACGTACTCAACGGCATTCCGAGTGTGGTAATCGGAGTTTTTATCTTTGTCATCGTCGTCGGACCAACACATCGCTTTTCCGCTTTAGCGGGAGGGCTGGCTTTAGGAATTTTAATGGTTCCTACTGTAATGCGGACGACCGAAGAGATTTTGCGACTTGTCCCGAATTCGTTGCGAGAAGGGTCATTTGGACTTGGAGCGTCGCGATGGCGGACTATGGTTAGCGTGATTCTTCCTGCTGCGAAGAACGGCATTATTACGGGAATCATGCTGGCCATTGCGCGGATTTCTGGAGAAACCGCCCCATTGCTGTACACTGCATTTGGCAACAATATGTTCAGCACGAAGTTGTATAAACCGATCGACGCTCTGCCATTGAATATTTATGTTGATGCGCAATCGCCATACCCGAGCGACAATCATCTTGCTCTGGCGGGCGCGATAATATTGATCTCAATGATTTTCATCTTAAGCCTTCTTACAAGAATTACGACTGGCAAACAGTTCGTCGACGAGAAATAATCAGCTAAGACAATTGCAATGGAAAACAATATGACCGCATCTCCAATTAATGTTTCGGAAGATCTTCAACGCACACCCGATTCGACTGCAACTCCTCA
>PLAD01000311.1 GCA_003134215.1 Armatimonadota bacterium | reverse complement strand
CAGAGAAGAACCTTGGCGAGTGCACGGGCCGTCGTGGTCTTGCCGATCTGATTGTCTCCGACAAATAAGTAGGTTTGTGCGAGACGGTTTGCGGCCAGGCCGTGTCTTAAAGATGCGACGACGGACTGGTGCCCCAGGATATCCGCTAACATGAAGTAAGTTCCTGCTCGACAATCGCTTGTATTCGACCCTGTACAGTTGCTATCGGCAGCGATCCGTCGACGGTCTTTATCCGTTTGGGGTACTGCACTGCGAGAGAAAGGAACGCATCACGTACTCTGTGGTGGAAATTGAGATCCATCAACTCCATCTTCGTCAGCTCCAACTGGCGCCCGAGCCCGATCTCAGGGTCAATGTCGAGGAGAATTGTGAGATCGGGGGTCAAACCTGCAGTGGCATAATTGTTCAGTGCACCAATCCAAGACCGATCGATCCCTCGCCCTGCACCCTGGTACGCCACACTGGAGTCGATGTAGCGGTCGCAGAGAACAATGCCGCCAGAGTCGAGGTGCGGACGAATCACTGATTCCACAGACTGACTTCGGTCAGCCATCATCATCAGAAGTTCGGCACGAGGGATTACATTGTCACGTCCAATGTCCAGCATGATTCTGCGAAGTTCGATGCCGACCGGCTCTCCGCCAGGCTGACGGGTTGTATGTACTGAGTGACCGTGCGAAATCAAATACTGCGCCAGGAGGCGTATTTGAGTGGATTTGCCGCCCCCTTCAGGGCCTTCAAACGTAACGAATAGGGGTCGGCTCATCGGCTAAGTTACGGCTTGCTGATTCGAACCCGACGTGCCGGCTCTACGCCAACACTGTCCGACACCATTCGATATTTCTCGGCGATTTGATGCTGCAACCGTCGTAGATATGCGTTCTGCGGGGCAAGTTCGATCGAATTCAGGCCGTTCGATCCCTCGTTCATAATCTCCTCGACTGCCTCTTCGGCCTCCTGCAGTGCAATATCCTCTTCTGACGCCGGTATGGTCATCTGAAATATCTCCCGCAAAACGCTCTCAATTTGTATGTAAGTGTTGCTCTTAATAACGTAGTTCGGCAGATTACGTTCAATTCCGTCCTGCAGCCGAGTCGGCTCCTTGCGGAAGTTGGCCTTCAGTGATATCAGCACATCGGCATCGGTTACTTCCTTAGTAATGTAGGCGGGGACTCTCAGTGTGCGAATGGCGCGCTCCAAGCGGCTGCGGCTCACCCCGTAAGGGAAAATTCGGATGATCTGCGGAAGCGCCTTGGCCGCCGGGGCGGCCATCGGCGGAGCAGGCGCACTTTCAATGACTCGTTGTTCCAGCGCTCGTTCGGATTGGCGCGAAGGAAATAAGCTAGTTGGCGCTGACGCTGCTTCAGTTCTTGGTGGTCTGGCCGCATCAAGATCGCCCTTTTGGACAATCTCGACTTCACCGTGCTCGTTGCGTATCCTTATTTCGGGACGAGGCTGGCCGCCACGCAGGAGGCGGTCGACTGTATGTATGACATCATGATGGATCGCGAGCTTGTCTACTTCGATGATCTCTATAATCACATCAAAAGTCGGCGGCGCCTTGCGTTCTAGCACCGTTTTCTGCGTCCCGCGTTTTTTAGCTTCTTCATCGGAAAGCGTCACCGCCTGAATACCTCCGACAAGGTCGGACAGTGTCGGATTCATGAGAAGATTTTCCAGAGTGTTGCCGTGGGCCGTTCCGATTAATTGAACTCCGCGTTCAGCAATCGTACGCGCCGCGAACGCTTCCGCCTCGACACCGATTTCATCGATGACGATTACCTCAGGCATGTGGTTTTCCACGGCCTCGATCATCACGCCGTGTTGATCTTCGGGAGTCGAAACCTGCATACGTCTTGCACGTCCGATACCCGGATGCGGAATATCTCCATCACCGGCTATTTCGTTAGACGTATCTACAATCACGACGCGCTTGCCGAATTCAGACGACAATACCCGCGCGACTTCCCGCAATTTGGTCGTTTTACCACGGCCCGGGCGGCCAAGCATCAAAATAGACTTGCCGCTTTCTACGACATCATGAATGATATCGATAGTCCCATAAACCGCACGTCCAACACGCAAGGTAAGACCTATAACCCGACCCTGCCGGTTGCGGATCGCTGAGATTCGGTGAAGTGTGCGTTCGATTCCGGCGCGATTGTCTTTCCCGAACTGTCCAATACCTGTGACAACATGTTGAATGTCTTCATCGCTGATAGGCTCGTTCTCCCGAAGAGTTACCATCCTGCCGTCACCGAATCGAGCTTCCGCAAGCCGCCCGAGATCCATTACGATTTCGATGAGACCCTCGCGGTTGTCAGGGACTTCCAGAATTTCTCGTACGGAAGATGGAATTACGTTTAGAAGCTGCGTTAAATTGTCGGTCACTCGAAGCTGGTTCGAGCGTATTACACTGCCCTCGGACCCGGTAACCAGATCCTTTTCAGCGGAAGAGACGGAATTGAGTTCACCGTGATTCTGTTCGATCATAAAATCTCGTGTTTGGAGGCGTCTTTAGAAGGTGCTGGATGGGCGAGATCGTTCTCTATCCCATCAATATTCTACCCATTCTCTCCATTGAATCCGCCGGTTGGTACGCTCTATTAAAGCGTGCTATACCGGATTTCGATTTTATGGCCGCGTCTATCTAACGAACCTGGACTTAAGGCCAATCACAGGATATTGGTCAAATCGCTATAATATGTGGAACACGCAATCTGCATGATCGCCATTAGACGCAGTTCGAAGACTAAGCAAACACATGAACTATTCGTTACAGCTTTCCTCGTTCCGAGAAATACAACAGATATCTGCTTTTCTCAAGGATGAGCGGTCCGAAATCAACCGACTTTCGTACGACAACGATTTTGGACGTGACCTGCTCAACAAAAATGTCCAGATCGTCGATAGTACGATCAAGAGGCTGTACGAAATCGTTTGTGAGCGGCTCATGTGGGAGATTCCGCCGACCGGTCTCGCGATTATAGCGACAGGCGGTTATGGACGATGCGAGCTATCGCCTCATTCGGACGTTGATCTGACATTTGTGACGGCGAGAGAGGAGGATGAACCTTTAAACGCCTTGATTAAGGAAATGTTTCAGGCAGTCATGGACGTCTTTCTCTACGGCGCCAATTTGAAGGTAGGCTATGCGTTCCGCCCACTAAGCGAGCTCGGGCAGCTTGATCACCAGACACAGACGGCATTACTCGACGCTCGACTTATCTGCGGCGACGAAGATGTATATGAGAAGTTTCAAGCTCTCTTTCGCAGTCAACTCCTGGTTGCGGATTTTCTCTTTCAAAAGCATGCCGAACGCGGAGCCGTACGGTCGAAACATGGCGGCGAGACGGTGTTCAATGTTGAACCTAACATAAAGGAAGGGGCTGGGGGACTTCGTGACGGTCAAATGGTCCGCTGGTTCGGTCAGGCGCTTTTCCAGGCAAACCGTGAAGACTACCTGGAGAAGCTGGTGGAATCTGACATGATGCCGCTACGCGATCGCGAGGTGTATGAGCAAGCTTACGAATTTCTGCTCAGCGTACGCAATGTCTTGCATAGTATCGGTCAGGTGCGAGATATCCTCACCACCGAAAAACAAGAAATAATTTCCAAGCACCTCGGATATGTCGATTTTGGGACGACTCCTGGCGTCGAACGATTCATGGAGGTGTTTTACCAACGGTCCGAGTCAATCGGACGTATATCGAGACAGGTAGTCACTCGGTGCCTCGACAGCCGACTCGACCTCGGTGTCGGCGGGCTGGCGGCAATCCGGCGCCAGATAGCGATTGTCGATCCGGCGCAAGCCGAAAAGGATTCGGCGCTGCCGCTGCATGGCTGCGAACTCGCTCAGGCATATGGACTTGGATTCGACGATTCCTACGCCAAAACGGTAGCAGAGTTTATAGAGAACAAGCCGTCGCCGACCAACATCGAGCTATGCGGCAGAGTTTTCAGCCGAATACTTTCTGCGCCGCAGGGAGTAGCTAAGGCACTCCAGAATCTCGCTGATCAACATGTGCTTGGCTGGCTCATTCCCGAGTTTGGGCAGGTGCGCTATCTAATTCCTTACGATGCCGCCCACGACTACACAGTGGGCGAGCACTGTCTCAGAGTAGCCCAGTTTCTAGAGACATTGCGCGAAACCTTCGACTCGAAGTATCAGGATTATCGACGAGTCTGGGCGGATGTTTCCAGTGCAGACATTCTCTTTCTTGCCGGGCTGATCCATGACATTGGCAAAGACAATCAAACCGGGGGAAGTCATAGCGAACTGGGCGCCGCCCTTGCTGCGGTCGTCGGACAGCGACTTGGATGGGCAGCTGAACGGGTTGACAAGCTGGTATTCCTTGTGCGTCATCATCTTTTGATGGCTGAGACCTCACGACTGCGTGATATCCGTCTTGACGAAACCATCCGCGATTTTACGCGTATCTGTACGGACCTGGAAACCTTGAACATGCTCTACCTTCTTACCTGCGCTGACACGCAGGAAGTCGGAGCAGGGGTTTGGACTGAAATGAAAGGCAAGTTCCTAGCTGAGCTTTACAGCCGAGCATCCGCCGCGCTTGTCGCCGCATCGGAGATGGGCGGCGTTGGGGATGCAGCATTCTCGTATGTACCAGACCTCGCAAAGCATCGCGAGAGAATACGCAAACAACTTGCCCACCATAATTTACCTCTTGACCTGGTTCACGAACACACCAACCGTATGTCTGCCCAGTATCTTCTCAACACGCCGCTGGAGGAGATCTACCTGCATATGGCGATGATCGATCGACTTCGCCAAACTGGGCAGCCTACCGTAGACCTTAAGACAGAGTTTGGTTCAGATTATACAGAGGCGACAGTCGTGGCCTACGATGACACTAGACCCGGCCTCTTCGCGAAGATCGCCGGAGTGTTATATGCACTCGACCTAAACCTCCATGCTTCACAAGTCTTCACCCGAGGTTCGTCGGTTCGCATCGCACTTGACACCCTTTGGATCGACTATCGCGGGAAACCGCTGTCCAGCACCAAAAAGGCCGAAGTTCAGGAGACCCTGCGTCAGGTTTTGACGTCGAGCATGTCATTGTTGGACCTATTCGAAAAGCGCAAAAAGGCGCCCAAGGTGCAGATAATTCACGGCGCTAGAATAGATGCTGTCTCATCGGACCGCTACAGCATGCTTGAAATCAGGGCGCCGGATGAGCCCGGCGTTGTATATCGACTATCCCAAGCAATCTCCAAACTTGGATGGAACATCCACTCCGCCCGACTGTCCGTTTGGGGAAGCCGGGTTCGCGCGACCTTCTATATTACTGACGTCGACGGCAACAAAATCATGGAAGACCAGATTGTTCTCGTCTACGAAGCGCTTCCCCGAGAAGAGTACCGCAGCCGTAGGTCGTTGTTCGCCGCAGGTATCCACTGAACAGCCGTTCGTAGGCCGCGGGTATACTCTTAGGACTTTTACGTCGAAGTGCTGCCGGGCCGGGCGCGCTTCACGCGTTGCAAGTGAACAAAACATCGGAGGGCCCGGCCCTATAAATGCTGCACTCCGCCAATCAACAAATTAATCATATGACCGACCAGAACAAATTCGACTATAGTAGAACACTTAATCTGCCAGCCCCCGATGTAAAGAGTCCCGATGGCTTGGACACGAATGCATACGGAATCCCGTTGAAGGCGAACCTTCCGCAGCGCGAGCCAAAGGTTGCTGCACTCTGGGAAGAGCTTGATGTATATTCTGCATCATTGTTACCTGTGACGTCCAAGGGTACGTTCGTACTTCATGACGGGCCGCCTTACTCCAATAATAATATTCACCTTGGGACCGCAATGAACAAGATACTGAAAGACATGGTCGTCAAGTATCACTCTATGCAGGGCTATAAGGCGCCGTACGTGCCAGGTTGGGACAATCACGGACTGCCAATCGAGACGGCGGTCACCAAAGAGTTTCGCGAAAAAAAGGTCATCCCCAGTTCCATCGAGCTGCGCAAGAGGTGCCGTGAGTATGCCGCGGAGTGG
>PLAD01000161.1 GCA_003134215.1 Armatimonadota bacterium | reverse complement strand
TACGCCCACCATCGCCCCGGAAACGTCGGCCATCTTTACCGCGAATGTTCCGCCGAAGCCGCAGCAGTCCTGTGACTTTGCGATCGGCAAAATCTCAATGTCTCGAACCGATTTCAGAAGCTGCATTGGCTCGGTCTTGACTCCGAGCAGCCGTGATCCATGGCAGGAGGGATGATAGGCGACCGTATGCGGAAATCTGGCCCCGACGTCGGTGACTTTCAGAACGTTGACGATAAATTGCGACAGTTCGTATGTTCGGTCGGCCAGGCTTTGCGCATCGGCAGCTAATCGCGGATTGTCCTTAAACAGGTCGTGGTAGTAGTGATGGACCATTCCCGCACAGGAGCCTGACGGTGAGACAACATAGTCCGCCTTCTCGAAAGTCTTCAAATTGTTGAGTGCGACCTGACGCGCTGAGTCGACATAACCGCTGTTAAATGCCGGCTGTCCACAGCACGTCTGACCCTTGGGAAACGATACATCGCATCCAAGGCGCTGCAGCAACCGGACAGCGCTCACCCCGACATCGGGGTAAAGCTGATCCACCAGACACGTAATGAAGAGTGCAACTTTCAATTTCGATTGTCGTTTCTATCTCCCGCAGATGCTGACTTCCAGTCCGAGTTCGGCCATTGCCGCCGCCTTAGCGTACATCGCCCGATATGCGTCGGGAGTCGTCGGCGCGTAAGCAACTTGAATATGGTTCGCTTTGTGTCGCGCCATCATCTGATCGCGGTCTACTCCGTGAAGGACGGCATGCATGATCGGCCACTGCGAAGTTGTGAGATTTAATCTGTCTTCTGTCTCCTCTTGCGGCAGTTCAACCACGTGCCCAAGCCCGATGTCGAACTTGAGTACGCCGGAATCGACGAAAACTCGGCTCCAGACGATATTCCCGGGCTTGCTGACACCCGTCAATGTGGAACCGCCGAGACGGAAATACATAGACGGCTGCCGGTAGCCGCGGGCGCCCGCGTAGCCGTCTATCAAATGCGCCGCCGGTACGGCTCCCGAAATTTCAAACACCCAGACATAATCGTCTATTGACCCGCCCTTGTAATGCCTGCCCCAGCGCAGATCGTGGAGCGTGTTTTCGGGAGCAAAACCGAATTCCTTCCAGAGCTTATAGGTAACAAGCCCGTCGAGACCGGCGCACTCGTCGACCTCGTTGAAATGAGGAAGGGCCTCGTTTGGAAAGAGTATCTCGCCGGTTGTCTCATGCTTCACCGGCGGACGGACTACGTTGTTGAGCAGGCCCTCGACCAGGTCCGATGCGGGCGCCAGGTCCTTCAGGCCTTGCTGATACTGGATACCGATGGTGCTGCAGCCGAACTCGTCGGCAATCCGCACCGCTGCGATATACATCTTGCACTGCAGCAGGACCTGCGGCTTTGTTAAATCGTCCAGTTCACTGGTGCCGAAGTCGAATGTCATCCCCTTTTCGGTCAGCCATTGGAAAACTTCGTCTGCCTCATGATCGCTGACTGTCTGCATCTTTGCGTACAGAGACGATTGGCTGAGGCGTTCTTTATAAACTCCTGTTGGGTTGAGGATCTCGTCGGGGACGATCGCATTATACATGCCCATACAGCCCTCGTCGAAAACACCCATGATGGCCTTCTCTTGTTTGAACTTCTGAGCGAACAGGCGGCCTGAACGCACTGCATCGGCCGGCGACATTTCTGGATCGAACGGAGCGACGTGGCTGAGGTCGTGTGTGATTTCGCCGTCACTTAACCATTGCTGAAGTTTCGAGATGAACTCTGCGTCTTTAAAATCTTCGCTCCAGAGAGTACTGTACTTGACGCCGGCCTTGGTGAGCGACCCGTCCAGGTTGAGCATACCGACAAGTCCAGGCCACGTGCCGCTCCAGTTGGCGAGCGTCAATATCGGCCCCTGGTGAGTAATGAGGCCGGGCAGGATATGATGACTGTACTGCCAGACCGCCTCTGCGACTACCAGCTTCGCATTTGCCGGTATTTTACGGAAGACTTCGATGCCGTACTTCTGGCTGTCGATGAAACCGTGTCCTTTGATCGGGTCGAAGGGATGCCCGCGCTCAATCGTGTAGCCCTCGCGCTGGAATGCGGCGGAGATTTGATGCTCCATCTCAACTTGCGCCGCTTCGCATTTCTGGTTTGCGCTTGACCGCAGGTCGCCGCTGGCAATAAGAATAATCGGATCTTTCACTACATTGTCTCCAACACTACTCTAGCTAAAATTCTTGATGACTTCTTCGCGCTCCAACCAGAATGATTGGGCCGACGGTTGTGGGTAAAAGGTGACCGGGGTAAACGAATTACGGCACACCGTGCGCGCTTCGACCCACCCATTAACCGCGCCTGACCCGACTAGCTGGCTCAGCGCATTTCCCGCCGCAGTCGCTTCATCAGGACCGGCGATTACAGGAATGCCGCAAGCATCTGCAGTCAGCCTATTGAGCACCGCATTCTTAGAGCCGCCGCCAACGACATGGATGACATCGAACTTGATGTCAAGGAGCCGCTCGATATCGGCCAGCGTTTTGCGGTAGGCGAGAGCGAGACTGTCGAGGCAGCAGCGTATTAGCTCTCCGACCGTTTCCGGTGGTCGCTGGCCCGACTCGATACAGGCGGCGCGAATTTCGGCGGGCATATCGTCCGGAGCGAGAAAACGTTGGTTTGCGGCGTCGATCAGCGGGCCGTTCGGCGGCGCTGCACCAGCAAGCGCAGTAAGATGCTCGTAAGCATAGTTTTCTCCGCCGGACATTAGCGACCGTCGGCATTCCTGGACAAGCCAGAGGCCCATGATATTTTTGAGCAGACGCGTTCTGCCCTCGATTCCAATTTCGTTGCTCAGCCCTAATGCGAACGCTTCCAACGAAAGTTCCGGGACCGTGCGCTCAACCCCGACCAGCGACCAGGTGCCGGACGAAATAAATGCCCATGTTGTATCGTCACCGGCCGGTACTGCCGCGACTGCACTCGCCGTGTCGTGTCCTGCAGCAGCGTAGACGGGAGTTCCGTTCTTCGTCATTCCGCCCTTCGTGCCGGGTGAGACGATCGGCTGCAGCATCTGTGTCGGGAGGCTTAGCGCCGAGATCAAATCTGTGTTCCACTGATGCGTTCTCGGGTTGAGCATTTGCGATGTACTTGCAATCGTCAATTCCGACGAGCGCAGTTGACTCTGCATTAAGGTCGATGCCAGAAGGTCCGGCATGAATAGAAGGCTCTCTGCCCTTTCCAGTAGTTCCGGATTATGCTTTTTCCGTGCAGCAAGCTGAAAGAGAGTATTGAACGGCATCAATTGAATTCCACTCTGTTCCCACAATGCTTCTCCGGGAATACCGGAAAGAACGAGCAGCATTGCTTCGCCATGGCTGTGATCGCGGTACCATACCGGGTTTTCAAGCAGGTTGCCGGCGCTGTCGAGGAGCCCAAAGTCGACGCCCCACGTATCAACTGCCGTCCCAGAAAGCGGGCCTGCGGCTTCCGATTCACACCGGTATAGGATCGACGACATTTCAGCCGCGATCACAGAAAAGTCCCAGCGATGTACACCGTCGAAATC
This sequence comes from Armatimonadota bacterium, assembly GCA_003134215.1. Lineage (GTDB taxonomy): Bacteria > Armatimonadota > Armatimonadia > Armatimonadales > Capsulimonadaceae > BOG-944. Next base: position 5,660 of record PLAD01000161.1, on the reverse strand, counting down.
GGCGACGTTAATCTTGCGGGATGTCGAGAAGCGCCCGACCTCCCGCAGCGTTATCTTTTCCCCGTTGAAGTCGGCTAATACTCCTCGCCCGCTTTCAGCGCCGAGATCGAATGCCAAATATGTTTGATGCATGAACTTAATTTATAGGAGTCGATGAATTGTAACGTGCCGGCAACCCTGCGAGACGCCATTTCGCCGCGTCAAAAATCGCAGTGTCGATCATTCATTGTAACACGGAGTGTCCGGGTTGCAAATACACAAACTGACGATAATAGTGTACTTATTGGCATCGGCAAAGCTGTCGCGCCCGTCACCTATACTCGCTCTCTTATCCCACATTTAACACCGGCGGCGAGCGTCGTAGTGCGATGAACCGAGTTACGTCTTCGATTTTGGCCGAATTTTTAGAGTTGTCATAATCGACGTCCTCCGGTTCCATACAGTACAATTTGATACGGACGCTACTGGTGCTAATCTACCTTTTTCAACACGATCGCGCGCAGGTTCATCACCGCATATCCAGGCTTGCGAGTCGCAGCAATCGTAACCCACTGCGTTCCCTTGTCGAGATGCAACGTACCCGGAAGGACTAATTCCTGATAGCTTTTCCATCCACCGGTTTTCCCGACCGTACCGCTTACTTTCGAGCCTTCCGACCCTGTCACATTGAACGTCGAGCCTGCAACAGAGTCGTCGCAGGAGTAATTGATTTTTACAGTGTAGTCCCCAGCGTCAGGCACAGCAAGGTACCAGGACACGGTGTCGGTCCCGTTTAACCAGTAACCAAGATCATAGTCTGGAGCAGTGCCTTCCACCTGTATGGCTCCCGTCGTCGTTGCATCTTTCGGGCTGCCAGTGAACGTGCCATCGGCAGCAGGTTTCAGCGAGTTGACGATCTCGGTGACGTCTAGCGGGCCGGCGAGCTTAAGCTTAATCACCGTGTCTAATTTGTCCAAATGGGTCGGCTTCGCAATATTCGTTACGCCGTCGGCGTCCTTTGTAATTGCGAGCTCTTGGCCGCCGACCAGAGTCTTTGCCGACGCCACTTCGGTGTTCAAACCCGGAAGTGTTGCATTTCCGTTCCATTCGAACACGTGAAGGAAGTAAGTATCGCCCTTGACGGTCATTCGCTCGTTGCTTGGCAGGCCTGCAAGAGGCGATGCCGTCGTTCCATAAATGCTTTCGCCGTTCGCCGAAAGCCAGGCGCCGATTGTCTTTAGTCGGTCGACCTCCGGCTGCGGGATGATGCCGTCTCCGTCCGGCCCGACATTCAGCAGGTAGTTGCCGCCCTTGCTTGCAATATCCACCAGGTTTTGCAGCAGGGTGGCCGTCGACTTGAAGTTCGTGTCCTGTGCCTTGAAGCCCCATGTACCGTTAATAGTCATGCAGGTTTCCCAGTCGCGGTCCTTGTAACCAGTAGCAGGAATGTGCTGCTCCGGAGTTTCGGTATCTCCCGGGATACCGCCGCCCATGCGGTTGTTGTAAATTAGTTCAGGATCATCTTTGAACGATGCAGTGAGCGCCTGGACCTCGTCGGGCGTGAGTTTTCCCGGAATATCGAACCAGAGGACAGCCGGATGAATATGCTCGATCAGCTCTGACACCTGCGGCGCAGAGACTGTCTTGATATAGGTGTCGAAATCTCCGGACTGTGCGGGGTCCCAGGCTGGACCTGCTGTGCTGCCGCCGGGGTGGTGCCAGTCGAGATTTTGCGAGTAATAAACTCCGAACTTGATCCCGGCCTTCTTACAGGCGACTGCCATTTCGGCAATTGGATCGCGTTTGAACGGAGTGTCGTCGTAGATGTTGAACTTGTCCACCGACGTGTGAAACATCGCAAAGCCCTCGTGGTGCTTTGCTGTCATGACAATGTACTTCATGCCTGCGGCTTTGGCGATGGAAACCCAGGTGTCGGCGTTAAAGCCCTCCGGGTCAAACTGAGAGGCTCCTGCCGCATAGGGGGCGACCGGGACCTTCTCATCGTGCATCATCCACTCACCGAGACCGCTGGTAGGCGTTCCGTCGAAAGAACCTGCGTAATGCGAGTAAAGGCCCCAATGGATGAACATCCCGAATTTTGCTTTTCGCCACCATGCCATTCGAGCGTCGCGCTGTGCTTTTATTTCGTTTACATGCGGGTCCAGCGGGTTCGGGCGCGAAGCAGCGAGCAAACAGGTTTGCGATGAAAATAGCGCCAGCATCATAGCAGCGAGGACAAATCTTGATTTATTCATGTCTTAGCCTTAGGAGGGATGGTTTACTGCGCAATTAAAATTGCTTTTGTAACAATAGTAAAGTCTGAAGCGCGCTAAAACGCGCTCACCAAACCGCATTCTCATTATGACGCCACAATCACTATGGCGCAATTGGCGATATTAACCATATAAAATGGATAATATTCACTATGGATTGGCAAGATGTGCGATGGAGCATGCCGCTTGAGTCTGCTCCGATAATTGTCCATATCGGCGAAAATATTCATGGCCGCAAAAAGGACGAAGAGTTCGTCCTCCCTGACCTCTGGTGTCTGCATCTCTATTCGTATGAGGGCCGGCTTGAGATCGACGGACACCTGCTGCCGATTAAGCCTGGCTATATCGGGATCAGTCCGCCGGGGTCAGCGATAATCTACCACTATCTCGGGCGGTCTCCTCACCTGTACGCTCACTTTTCCATCGCACCGGTTGGTCCTACTTTTCGTGTCCCGGCTATGCGAGACCTGAGAGACGAATACGTTCCAACAGCAGAGAGCTTCCGCGAGGCCTTGCGTTTCTGGTCAATCAATAAACAGCGGTCCGTTGTCCGCCTCTGGGATATTCTCTGGAAAATGGCCGACGTTTCGCACCAGGATTTGTGCACAAAAAGTAACTCTCCGGAATCGGTTCAGCGGGCGCTTGCGTATGTCGACACTCATCTGCATGAGCCGATGAGCATTGAGTCCCTTGCCGAAAGCCAGGGCATCTCGCACAACCACTTTACTCGTGTTTTTCGAGCGGCGACCGGAAAGGCTCCGCTGGAGTATATACAAAATCGACGGGCCGCACAGGCAAAGCATCTCCTTGTCTACTCTTCGATTCCAATTAAAGCTGTCGCTGCAAGTATCGGGATCTCCGATCCGCAGATATTCAATAAATTCGTGAAGCATTACCTGGGCCGATCACCCAAAAAACTGAGAGACATTGAACAGGCGAAGGTGGGACTGATGGATTAATCGATGAACCGAAATCTTTGGAAACTCATTGAGACGATGATATTGTCTATTCTTTGAAATACATGTTAATATTACTTTGTGTAACCAAAATTACGTTATGGTGACATGCTCAGAGGTTAGTGCAACAAATTGTTACCGGCGGGGTCGCTGCTGACCAAACACAAGCTCTCGCAGATTTAGGTTTTGGCGCTTGAAAAATCGCTTTCACCTAACATGGAAGTTGGATCGAGTACTATGGCATCCGAATCGATCACTATATTGCTTGCCGGGGGCGAACCCGGTCTGCATGCACGTCTAAGCGCTCTGCTTAATAAATCCCGCGGCCCTCGGTGTGAGCTGATCTGTGTCGGCGATATCGATCTGGCTGAAAGGTCTATGGCGGTCGATGAATACGATGTCTGCCTGGTCGACGAGGCCCTTGGAAACGACGGCGGCCTCGACCTTATTTACCGCACACTTTTTATAAGGCCGGATTCCGTGCTGATCCTGCTGGCCGACTACGACGACTACGCACGCGATGTGGAAGTGACACGCGCGGGCGTTGCCGGCTACCTTGTCAAAAATCTCCTCACTCCCGAGCATCTGGAACGGTCAATACGTTACGCCATCGAGCGCAAAAGAATTGAATCATCGCTGCTCAAGACGAGTAGTCAGCATAAACTTCTTGCCGCCGCTGTCGAAAACCTGTCGGTCGGCGTCCTGATCACCGATCCCTCACTTCCAGATAATCCACTTATTTTTGTTAATCCAGCCTTCACCACGATCACAGGATATGCGGCGCACGAGGCCCTGGGACGCAATTGCAGGTTCCTTCGGCATGTTGACAGCGACATCAAGACGATGGAGCAGCTTCGCACTTCGATAGTGGAAGCGAGATTATTCAGGGGAGTATTGCTTAATCGTCGTAAGGACGGCAGCAGTTTCCAGAATTCATTGCTGGTCAGTCCCGTGTTCGATATCCATGGTGTACTGACTAACTTTGTTGCACTGGCGGCGGATGTTACCGCTCGTGTCGATGAGCAGCAGCAACTGGTACTTGCCTCGGCGATTGTCGAAGGCTCCGACCACCCCATCCTCGGGAAAACCCTTGATGGGACTATTACCAGTTGGAATCCTGCCGCACAACTGTTATACGGATATTCAGCCGAAGAGATGATTGGAAATTCAATTACTCGACTGGTACCTCCTGACAGGCCGAACGAAATCGATGAGATATTAAAACGGCTCGCGAACGGCGAGACTATCAAGACCTACGAAACGGTGAGGAAGGCGAAGGACGGTTCGTTAATTGATGTTTCTTTGACGATCTCGCCCATGCGTGATGCAAGCGGAAACGTAATAGGAGCATCGACGATAGCCTATGATATTCGCCAGCGAAAACGTGCCGATGAATTGATAGAACGACATATTAGACGCATACAAGGTTTGCGAAACATTGACATGGCGATCACCGGAAGCCTCGACATTCGTGTCACGCTTAACGTCGTGCTCGATCAGGTCACAACTCATCTTCAGGTAGACAGCGCCTCTGTTCTTCTCTTGAACCCACATTCACACCGACTGCAGTATGCAATGGGCCGGGGATTTCGAACTGGAATAATCCAGGACACCAACCTGGGAATGGGTGAAGGACTTCCCGGCGGGGTTACAACGGATCCAACCGTGGTGCATTATCCAAATCTAAATGACCCGGGAGTGCCGACCACACGTAAGCAGCTGATAGCCGAGGAAGGCTTTGTCTGCTATTTCGGCGTACCGTTATTAGCCAAAGGCCGAGTAGAGGGTGTCCTGGAAATATTCCATCGCAGCCAGCTATTTCCTGACTCGGATTGGCTGCACTTTCTTGAGACACTGGCGGGTCAGGCCGCTATTGCCATAGAAAATGCCGCCCTGTTCAATGACCTGCAGCGCTCGAACATCGAACTGCACATTGCCTATGATACTACTCTGGAGGGGTGGTCGAAAGCGCTCGACTTGCGCGACAAGGAAACAGAAGGACATACGCTGCGGGTTACGGAAATGACGCTTCGCCTCGCTCGCCTACTGAACATCGGAGACGAGGAGCAAGTTCAGATGCGACGCGGGGCATTGTTGCACGATATCGGTAAGATGGGTGTTCCGGACAGCATTTTGCTAAAGCCAGGGCCGCTTACTCCCGAAGAATGGGTCATCATGAAAAAGCATCCGATCTATGCCTTCGAACTGCTCTCGCCGATTGGTTTTCTTCATGGAGCATTGGACATACCGTACTGTCATCATGAAAAGTGGGACGGCAGCGGGTATCCACGAGGATTGAAGGAAAAGCAAATACCGATGAGTGCAAGGATATTTGCCGTCGTCGACGTCTGGGATGCCCTGACATCCGATCGGCCTTACCTGCGCGCACTTCCCAAGGACGAAGTTCGGGACTATATTGCAATTAACAGCAGCAGCCACTTCGACCCAACAA
>PLAD01000318.1 GCA_003134215.1 Armatimonadota bacterium | reverse complement strand
GCGCAAGAATTTTAGAACATTTGTTCTTAATTTGTCAAGTGGTAACAAGCGAGCCGTTTGCGTCTGGAGTTGTGGCATCGGGCGGGTGTCCCAAGGACACGGACTGTGGCATGGATTTGTTTTTGTGTACGGGAGGGTAAGTGCCATCAAGCTCATGTGCTTTCGATTGGTCGCTCAATGATGATAGCGCCACAGCTAAAGAATCGCACCCCAAGCGAGCGGTGCCTGTGTGAACTTGTGGTAACTACGCGACAGCCGGTTCCAAAGACAGAAGTCGCTGCGGCGGATCGCGGCGACCATCGTTAAATGTAAGATAGTGAGTATTGGCTGGGATTGGATGAAAATACGCCACCTATTATTCTTGACGAATAATGGGTGGCACCCGGAGTTGGGCATGAATTTTTTAGAACTTCCCCTCTTCCAGGTCGGCGATAAGGCCGACATTGGTTGGGTGCCAGTCGAGGCGGTCCCGGGTTAGTTTACTTGAGGCCGGGAGGTCGTGGGAGACGAAGGCGGCTAGCCAGCCGAAGTGTTCGGCTGCTTCTTCGGGGGTTTGGGAAACCACTGGAATTTTCAATACCTTACCGATAACATCAGCGATCTGCCGCAGAGGTACGCCCTCTTCAGCTACTGCATTGTAACGGAGCCCTGCGGTACCCTTCTCAAAAGTCAGCTTGTACAAATGCGCGGCATCGAGGCGGTGGACAGCGGGCCAGCGATTGAGGCCATCGCCTACATAAGCAGAGACGCCCTTCTCGCGAGCGGCGGCGATGAGGTATGTAATGAGGCCTTGCTTGTACGGATCGTGAACCTGCGGGAGACGAACAACAGTCGCGTTTACGCCCTTGTCGACGAGAGAATCGGTCGCAAGTTCCGATTGAACGCGGGGCATGGGCGAGTTTGGCGCATCGTCCTCAGTCGCCGGACGGCCGGGGATGATTGAAACCGCCGTTCCGGAAGTCACGACCAGCGGACGACTGGAGCCGACGAGCGCTAATCCAAGCGCTTCGATGGCCCGCCGATCGATCTCGCAGACTTCGACAAAACGGGAAAAGTCGTGAATGAAGCCCGTGTGGATAACACCGTCGGACGCTTCCGCACCGGTACGGAGACTTTCGATATCTTCGACATCGCCCCGGTGCACTTCTGCACCGGCGGCGGCGAGGGCCCTAGCCGCATCATCGGAACGGGCGAGTCCGAATACCTGATGACCATCCGTAATGAATTCCTGCACTATAGCAGAGCCGATAAAACCGGTGGCCCCTGTTATAAAAATACGTATGTCGTTGTTCCTTCTATAACTGAACGTGGCACCGCACGTATTGTTGCAATGAACCGCTCCTCCCTGCAAGCAGATTGGTATCAAGATTCCGCAATAATCGGCTATTTAATGATCGTATCCGCCCATTCGGTTCGTTACGGCCGTATCAGGCAAGAGTTAACTCGCGTTCGAGCCGTCCAGCGAGCCAGTCTTCGAGAGTAGCGACACGCTCGGGGTGTTCTTTACTTCGCGCGAGAAAGCCGGCTCCGTATTCGGGCATTGGGTCCTGATCGGTGGGCTGGTATCTGAGGTCGACGCTCCAGCGAACACTGTTCGACTTATTAAGCGTCGACATGTGAATACAGCGGTCGTTGAATAGAATTGCCCCACCCGCTTTGATTGGCAGTGGAACGATCCGTGCTTCTTTAAGATGCTGCGGGTCGATCTCCGTGTAATAGGTGCCGGTGACTTGCTCTGCATGAAACGAAAGCACTTTCGATTTATGTGTTCGCGGCCAAACGTGCAAGCAGCCATTCTCCAGGTTCGTATCCACCAGGGGAATCCAAACGGTTATCACTGGGTTTGAATTCGCGTTCGGCCAGTACGATTTGTCCTGGTGCCAGGGTACTGCGCCAGCAGCGACTCCGGGTACCTTCGGACGAGTGTTGTAGACCGGATTGGAGAAGATCTCCGGCCCGATTAACGACTCGACAGCATCGATAATTTTCGGATTAGACATCAGATCGAAGTAGCCAGGCAGCCGATCTCTCCAACTTCGCCCATATTTCAAAAACTCTTTGTCAGTCAAATTTTCGAACAAGCGCGCCAGACGTCTCTCGAATGACTCGTTTTCCAGCTTGTCAGAAATGAGGCCATCGGCAAAGAGGTCGTCGGCAATTTCGGAAACACGCGCCGCCATGTCCCTGCGAACCGCCGCCATATCGTCCGCGTTCAACAATTCGGGCAAAACAACGTAGCCTTCGGTATCGTAAAACTCAACTTGCTGTGGTGATAGCAAAGTCATGGGCCTTTAATTCCTTTTTATTGCGAAGAGATATACTTTTATTTACCAAGTGCCAAAGAGCAGCGTAGGTTCAACAGAAGTACATTGTATTTCGATATGACTTTTGTATCAATAGGAACGATCGTGAATTAATAGTATAATTTTGATATGACGATCAAGCATTGGAGGGATATTGCCTGGCAAATCCCCTTGTCATCACCGCCGGAAGTAGTACAGATCGGTACATCTGTCCATGGATATGATCCGGTCGAACGGTATACGATGCTCGGCATATGGTGTTTGCACCTGTATCGATACGAAGCAATTGTGACAGTGGACGGAGTCGATTTTCCGATTGCACCAGGACACGCCGGAGTTATCCCGCCCAACACGCCGATGGCATACCGATATCAGGGACGATCACCGCACCTCTACGTCCATTTTCGCTGTGCGGAATTTGCGAGCAAACCTGCCGAGATACCGGCGATGCAGGATCTTGGCGATCATTTTGGGCGTATCTACGAGTTGATGAGCGAGGTGGTGACTCGCCAGGATGCATATGCGCAGGCGCGATTGTGGGATGTCCTCTGGCAACTCTCGGAACTCAGGAACCCTGACGGTTTCGCGGGTGATAATCTCCACCCGGTCGTGCGAAAGACTGTCCAGTATATTGAGAAACACCTGTCTGAAACGATAAAAGTAGCCTCGCTTGCGGAGAAGGCAGGGGTTTCTACCAGTCATCTCAGTCGCCTGTTCCAGGACGCTTTTCAGACATCGGTCATTACCTCTATGCGAGAGCGCCGCGTGCGCAGGGCTGTCCATCTCTTACAGAAGTCGACCATTCCCATCAAGACGATCGCGGTAATGGTGGGTATCCCGGACCTACAGCACTTCAACCGGACGCTGCACAAGTCGCTGGGAATGTCACCCACTGAAGCGAGAGCCCGCCTCTCGGATGTTCCACCGGAACCCGATGCCGATTGAGCGGGCAGGTTCGCCCGATGGTATTATTGGGAAACGGGGCCGTACCGCTTATCTCCAGTAAACTCTTAAATATGTCATATGCTTTTCGGTTAGTCCGTATGGTCCTGGCCATCGCAGCGGCGGCGGCGATCTATTTGACGACATCGTTAACTGCGACCATCGCTTCCACTGTCATCGGAGATACCACGCATTCATCCAACGAATGGAATGACTTCTATCATTCCGCGCCGGGCAGCTTTAAGAAGATGACCGGTTACAGGATA